>NZ_JAMXOT010000399.1 GCF_024220515.1 Oscillatoria sp. HE19RPO | reverse complement strand
GAACGCTGCATTGACTTAGATTGGTTGGACCCGGATAAGGCTGATTTTTGGGCTGATTCCCACGGGCATCTGTCCCGCCTAGGTTGGACTCTGCTGAAAGAACGCTTAGAGATTGTTTGACCCGGGTCTTGATTGCGATCACACCTGGGGAATCTTGGCGGCGATCGCAACTGAACCTCCCCCCCTCCCCCTCGCCCCTGTTCTATAGCATTGATGGGTACAGGAGGGTCAGGGCAATGCTATAGAACATCGAGGGGGAGAATTGAGGGCGATCGCATCTAACCCAGCATCATCAGAATTGCGTTGACTGATTCCCGACGGGCGATCGCATTCTCAACCGCCTCTAGTTTTTTGCGGGGTAGGTAAATCGTGGTGATGCGATCGCCCTCTCTCCACTGGTAATGGTAGTAAGGTCCCGCGCACCCGGGTATCCAGTGGCTACTCGTTCGACTCCTGCCAAGATGGTCCCGATATTTGTACTGCCGTCCAATCCACCCAGACGCCCCTGGTTTTCCGTTGTGTTTCCGTTGATCGCCTAACTGGAGATTTTCGCTAGATATAGCGCTCCTAGAGCTGTCCTCTGACACCATATCTGGGGTAGAATCATCAGATTGCACCCTTCTATGATCGTTCCTCCCTGGGTTGCGATCGCCTGAGTTCCCGGGAGTTTTATCAGCGACTCTCCCGGGATTCTCTGTTTTTCGGCCACAAATCAACCCCTCCCAATAAGCTCGCCCCTCTTCCACTGTTAAAGGGTTTGAGTCTGATGCTATAGAACAGGACCGATCGCCACTGACGTTCCCTAGCATCCCCAAATTTTCAGAGTGCTGATCCGCGCTTCGGCGATCGCTCTCGATATGCCGATCGCCGCTGGCGCTGGAAACTAAACTTTCCCCAGCGGTGCGATCGCCACCAATAGACCGATCGCCTTTGCCGGTGGTGTTGAGACTTTTATCCTTGCTGCAGAAGGGTTCCGGTTCCCCGGGGGTAGCTTCCTCTCCTGGCGTTGAAATTATGCCGCCGACACTTTTCTGGGTTGAGTTGACTTTAGATAATTGACCCGGTATGCTGATTTCATCACCCTGGGACCTATCCACCCTTGCCTTATTAATTTCCGTGGATCCGTTTTCTTTTTTTTTCGGGCTAACAGAGGGAAC
>NZ_JAMXOT010000046.1 GCF_024220515.1 Oscillatoria sp. HE19RPO | reverse complement strand
CAACAAATAAATCATCCTTGCTTTGATGCGATCGCACCTAACAAGGCTCTTTTAGCCCGCGCAGGCACCGCTTTGTCCTGTGAGCCTCCAGGCTTGAGCCTGCGGGTTTTTTGAAGGTTTTATTTTTTGGAGTTCCCTTAATGACCACCTGCATTTTTAGACTGTGGTATTTTTTCTTTCCTGAAAAGTATTTCTTCTGTTTTTTTTGCCGTTCAATTGCTGTTTCTGTGACATCCATTACGACAATTTCTGGATGCCCAAAACCTTTAAGCAAGGCTTTCTTGCCAGGAATCCTCAACTTTCCAATTTTCATCAAAGTGGATTCGATATTAGTGACAATTCGGCACACTGTTGATTCCGAGACTCTCCAATTTGTGCCGATATGGAAATAGGTTCGATATTCTCGCCAATATTCTAATGCTACTAAAACTTGTTCTTCAAGAGTCAATGTGCTTCGACGTCCTCGTTTATCTTTCGGATTGGCTAAACGGTATTGCTCTATACTTTTCACCATTTCTTTAAAGGTTTGAATTTGGACACCAAATCTCCGTTTAAATTGCTCGGGTTTCAAATTCAGATAAAATAGATTGTTCATGATTAATTTATTGTAAAACTGCAAAATACCTTTTTAGCATTTTATACGTTTTTTAGCAAAAGGTCCTGAGAATTAACTATACCCGGCCATTCCCTAAAATTAAGCAAAAGTTTTTATTAGAGCATAAAATTAGTTTGCAAGAGGTCTATTACAGAAACCCCCGGTTAATCCCGGATCGGCAGTCTTTCTATGAAAACAGAGGGGGCGTTTCTATCATTTATCCAAGAGTTGTAGAGGAGTTTCTCCAGGCGATCGTTCCTATCAATCAAAGGGAATCACGGCGATCGGCTAGAGTAAAGGTACGATCCTCATTATCCATTCATCTCCGATTTCCCATCACCTATCTGAGTCTGGCATCCGGGGCGACTCTTCCCCAAGACAGATGTCAGTTGTCACGTCCTTATTATAGCGTGGAATTTGTATGCCCAAATAGCCATACCCGTTATAATAGAATCCGGGCAGTTCTTGAGGTTTACACTCTGACATTTCTGACATTAAGGGGTCGATCTACCCGCTTAAATCGGGAGAATCCAATCACTGAGGTTTTAGAGTTGATGATGAAGTTAACCCATATTCTCACCCTCATACCCATCGTGAGTCTGATCGGGGTGGCCAGTTGTACCGCCCCCACCGGCACATTTCTGGAAAGTAGCACCACTGGACAAGGAAATCGGCCCCAGGAACTGGCCCAAGGGGTGAGTACCCCTGATGGTGAGGCCGGTTGCATCTTGGTAGAAAATGGTTATGGTCCTCAAGGGCAAGTCAATGTTCGGGTAGAAGAGGTCGTGACTGGACTGGATGTTCCCTGGGGCATTGGGTTTTTGCCCAATGGGGATATGCTGGTCACGGAACGACCCGGACGGGTGCGATTGGTCCAAAATGGTCAACTGCGGCCCGAAGCAGTTGCTACAATTAATGTGACGGCCAGGGGTGAGGGTGGACTGCTGGGAATTGCCATGCATCCGGATTTTGCCAGTAATCGATTTTTCTATATTTATTATACTGCCGATACAAATGGCTCATCCGTTAATCGGGTGGAACGATGGCAACTTGCCCCAGATGGGTTAAGTGCGACTCGCGATCGCATTATTTTGGATGATATTCCCGTCGCCCAATTCCACAATGGCGGACGGATTCGCTTTGGACCCGATGGAATGCTGTATATTGGTACAGGAGATGCCCGCGAACCGGACTTATCCCAAGATGTCAGCAGTCTCGCCGGTAAAATTCTCCGGGTCACCCCCGAGGGCGATGTTCCCCCAGATAATCCATTTCCGGGGAATCCTGTGTATATTCTGGGCATTCGCAATACTCAAGGGTTTGATTGGGTGAATGAGTCCACCTTGCAAGTCACCGATCATGGACCCAGTGGGGAATTAGGCAGACGAGGCCATGATAAACTGAGTGTGGCACAAGGGGGGGATAATCTCGGATGGCCGACGATTTATCGCTGTGAATCGGAGGCGGGATTAGTTACCCCTTCTATCGTCTGGCGAGAGGCGTTACCCCCGGGAGGTGCGGCGATTTATACAGGGACAGCGATTCCGGAATGGCAAGGAGATTTAATGATTGCTTCTCTGCGATCGAAACATTTGCAGCGCGTGGTTTTTGACCCGCAATCTCCCCAACAAGTGCAACAGTATGAAGTCTATTTGGAAGGGGAGTATGGACGACTGCGAGAGGCGATTATCGGACCTGATGGTGAGCTTTATCTCACCACCAGCAATTGTGATGGTCGTGGCGCTTGTCCCCCGGATGGTGATAAAATTCTTCGCATCACTCGCTAAATTTTAATTAGATTCACCCATTGGAGATTTAACCATGATTAACCCAAAAAAATGGCGGTTCAGTTCAGTTTTTGCCGGATTGATGGCGGTATTCCTGCTGATTGCTTGTCAGGGAATGGGTCCAAACAACCTGTCTCAAACACCAGCAACCCCCACTCCCGGAAATGAACTCAGTGCTTCTCCCGCTGAATTACCCCCCTTGCCTTACCCCTATAATGCCCTAGAACCTCATATTGATGCTCAAACGATGGAGTTACATCACGATCGGCATCATGCCAGCTATGTTAGTAATTTAAACAAGGCATTAGAAAATAATGCCAATCTCCGCAACCCAAGCGTTGAGGCATTAATTCGCAATTTAAACCAGGTGCCAGAAAATATCCGCACAACCGTCAGAAATAATGGCGGAGGTCATGTCAATCATTCCATGTTTTGGGCAATCATGAGTCCCAATGGCGGGGGAGAACCCACCGGGGCGATCGCTCAAGCCATTAACGAAACTTTTGGCAATTTTGAGACCTTCAAAGAGCAATTTAATCAAGCAGGAAGCAGTCAATTTGGCAGTGGTTGGGTTTGGTTAGTTCGCAATGATCAAGGACAACTTGAAATTACCAGTACCCCGAATCAAGATAGTCCCCTCATGGATGGACAATATCCCATCATGGGCAATGATGTCTGGGAACACGCCTATTACTTGAACTACCAAAATAAGCGGGGCGAATATTTGAACAGTTGGTGGAATGTCGTCAATTGGGAAGAAGTTAACCGCCGCTTTGAACTAGCTTCTCAAGCGAGTTAATCCCTAAATCTGAGCCGGTGGAAAGGATGTTCTGATAGAGCAAGTCTAAATCATTTTAACCCTCGGATGAAGGAGTGGGAGCATCTTGCTCCCTGGCTGTAGTCGTAGGGAGGAAGATGCTCCCACTCCTCCCCAAAATGTCCACTTGATTTAGATGCAAAACACCCATAATATAATTTTTTCGAGCAAATAATTTTCTATCAAAATCAAAATTAACATGAAAATCACAGTAGAACCTCCCTTTTTAACCATTAATCATGGCAGCATTTTTATGGTATCTGAACTGGATGGACAGATTCAATGTGACCAGTTCCAAGGAATTTTTGCTGATGATACCCGCTTTTTAAGCCATTATGCTTGTTATATCGATAATATGCCCTGGGTTCGCCTCACTTCGTCAGTGACGCGCTATTATGCCAGCCAAATCTATTTAACCAATCCCAGCATCTCTAGCCAAAACGGAAAAATTCCGAAAGGCGCGCTATCCTTAACCATCGCGCGGACTGTAGAACAGGGGATTCATGAAGACCTAGATATTACGAATCATAGCCTTGAATCGGTCAATTTCCATTTAGATTTGGATATCAGTTCAGATTTTGCAGATATTTTTGAAGTGGAATCCGGGGAATTTGTGCGCCGGGGGCAAATTGAAACCGAGTGGGATAAGAAAGAATATAAACTTCGTAATACTTATAACAATGGGGAGTTTTATCGAAGCACGATCGCCCATTGGAATCACCTGACATCACCCCCGCATTATGCCAATGGTCGAGTCACCTTTGAGATTGAATTAGAAGCGGGTGCAAGTTGGCACGCCTGCTGCTGCTACATCCTGATTGATAATGAACACTGCCACGAACCGATCGCCTTGTGCTATCACGAAGCAATCAAATCCGATGTGAATACCGAACTGCAACAGTTGCAGCGGCAGTGGCAGGATGTCTGCACCACGATCGCCACCTCGAACGAGGATGTCAAGCGACTATACCGCCAGAGTCTCGAAGACATGAGTGCAATGCGTCTGTATGATTACGATTTGGCCCCGGATGTGTGGTTACCCGCAGCCGGAGTTCCCAAATATGTGGCGCTATTTGGTCGTGATAGCTTAACCGCCAGCTTACAAAATGAAATTATTCATCCCGGGTTTGCCCGAGGTGCATTGCAGAAATTAGGACAGTTTCAAGCCAAGGAACATAGTGATTGGCAGGATGCAGAACCGGGGAAAATCCTCCATGAACTGCGTCATGGGGAGTTGGTTTACTTGAAAAAAAGTCCGCGATCGCCTTATTACGGGGCAGCAGATACCACTCCCCTTTATACAATTGTCCTCCATGAAACTTGGAAATGGCTCGGAGATGACTCTCTCTTAAAAGATTACCGAGAGGTCGCCCTCCGCTGTTTGGACTGGATCGATCGCTACGGGGACCTCGATGGGGATGGCTTCCAAGAGTATCAAATGCGTTCAAAAAAAGGCATCGAAAACCAATGCTGGAAAGACTCCGGAGAGTCTATTATCTATCCCGATGGCACTCAAGTCAAATCCCCAAAAGCCCTGTGCGAACTCCAAGGCTATGTCTTTGATGCCTGGATGCGGATGGCGGAAGTCTTTGAGGCACTCGGTGAGAAGGATAGCGCCACCGAATTACAAGGCAAAGCCGAAAAACTGCGCCTGCAATTTGAGGACCGCTTTTGGTGTGAAGACTTGGGATTTTATGCCTTAACCCTAGATCCGGATAAACAGCCGGTCCGTTCAATTACCTCAAATCCGGGTCATTGCCTCTGGAGTGGCATCGTCAGCCCGGAACGCGCCCAACGGGTGGTTAAACGGCTGCTAGAACCGGATATGTCCAGTGGTTGGGGGATTCGCACCTTGTCCTCGGATCATCCCTCTTTTAACCCCTTTTCCTATCATCTCGGGTCCGTCTGGCCCCATGATAACGGCATCATTGCCCTCGGATTCAAACGCTATGGCTTTCATGAAGCCGTTGCGGGTGTAGCAGCGGATATTTTCGAGACAGCCAGCCATTTCGCCTGCTATCGGATTCCGGAAGTTTATGCCGGGACCAAGCGCCAGAAGGGAGCATTTCCCGTCCCCTATATTGACGCCAATATCCCCCAAGCTTGGGCTGCTGGTTCCGTCTTCCACCTGATCCAGGCGCTATTAGGATTACAAGCGGATGCACCCCACGGTTGCTTATATGTTGATCCCTATTTGCCCGATTGGTTACCGGATTTAACCCTGTGCGATTTAGAGGTGGGGGATTCCTCCATAGACTTACGGTTTTGGCGCGAAGGCGATCGCACTTGCTGGGATGCCTCAGTCCGCAGTGGCACCATTTCCGTCCAGCAAAAACCTTGGCAACCTTGGGCAATCCCTGCATCGGTATAGTCATCCCAACTCCTAAGTGACATCAACCCCAGGAGGAAAACCTGTGGGTTGATTATCCATCCTAATTGTCTCTGTTGTTCTTCCAGTGAGTATAAAATATCCGCATCCAGGGGCGAGTCCCATAAACTAATTACACTTTACAGAATTTCTTCACCGCCACATAACAACAAAATTGTATTAATAAAAGCCTTGAACTCAGAACAAACCTGGATAGACTCCATCAAATCGTTTTCTTCTAAAATCTTTAAACCATCGCGAGTTTTGCTATAACTTCTGGGGGCTTTGCCTTGTTCAAAAATTTCTTGAATATGTTTCGAGGGCGGTTTTTGATGATTGACCTTCTCCGGATTGCCGCTAGGAACCGATTTATTATGCTTGGCTAACTTTTGAATGGTCGGCCAAAACGGTAACAGCCATGCCTCAAAATCATGTTGTGCAGCGTGGGGATAAAAGTTGGGATTGTTTCCCACCCATTCTCTCATTTTCTGTTTGGCATCGGCTGCATTTTTAAAATCATTAGTTCCGGTATAAACGTCGGTTAAAGCAATCACTGCATCATAAGCATCCTTGCCACTGAGGAGCTTTTCCACGTCACTTTTGAGTTTGTCTCCTTTCGGAATCCGTCCATGATAAGGGATTGGCTTTAATCTAGGCATTTTTCTGGGTAAGCGGGAATTCAGAATGCGGCGCAAACTCGGCATCAAGGCTTTTTCAGTTGCCCCTTCAACTAAAATAGCAATTTTCACGATCGCCCTCCGATGATATTCATCGCCCACAGTTCATCTAAACTATACTCTTCCAACCAGTTCTCTAAATCCAGAGAATCGGCCCAAGTCATCGTCGTAAAGCCCTCTTCATCCGCATCGCATACCAGCACTTCTGCCGGTTGCAAAAAGCGGATTAGGCGATCGGAATGGGTAGCAACAATTAGCTGCGTTCGCTTCGATGCTTCTCGCATGACATCCACTAGCAATCGCAACAATTCCGGATGCAAGCTGACTTCCGGTTCATCAATAAGCGTTACAGCAGTTAAATTCGGACTTTGCAGCAGGGTGACTAACCACAAAAAACGCACCGTTCCCTCGGAAAGCTGATGCATATAAAGGGGGTGTGAAAAATTTTTATCCTTCCAAGTCAAGGCCAATGTGCCTGCTGCTACTGGGGGAAAACTCAAGCGTTCAAAACTAGGAAAGGCAGCAGATAAAGTATCGGTTATCAGTTCAAATCGATCCGGTTCTGTTTCCCGTAAATTATAAAGGCAAGAGACTAAATTTTCCCCCCGATTTCCGGGTAAGGTGGCGGGACGCATCGCTTGCGGTAACCGGATTGGACTGGTAGGAGATAAATTCAATTCCCAAGCTCGATAAAAGCTACATGAGGCGAATTGCTTCCGTACAGCTTCCGCTTCTGGGTACATTTTAGGAACTTGCGAAAGCGAGGTTTCTAACGGATTATGTTCCCAGTTGGGACGGACCGGAACCTGATTATTATTAGCAAAATATTGAATATCTAAACCGCTAGAGTTTATGTAAGTAAATAAAAGAGGCGTTTTCTTCAGAACCTCCTGTTCTATTTCATAGAATTGTTGGCCCTTAATGTCTAATTTTAAAAAATAGTTAAACTGTCCATATTTTTCTAAAAAAACTGACCCAACCACGCGCAAATTATCAGCCTGGTCTCGCGTCAATATATCACCCAGGCCCCCAAATTCCGAAATTTTTGACTGTAACTCACCTTTTGCAGATTCTGATAAAAGGGAGAACATTTCCAAAAAAGACGTTTTTCCGACTCCGTTGGCCCCGATGATGACTGTTAAAGGTCTCATCTCAACTTGCACCGAGCGTAAGCGGCGGAATCCATAAATGTCAATTTTTTCAAAACTATTCATAATAGGTTGGTTATTGGGTCATGTTTAAGATCACTTGTACATTTGTCAAATTTTACCACATTCATCGGGTTCTTGTAATTTTTTTATGCTTTGGTAAAGAGTTGCAGGAGTTTAAGAAAATTCGGGCCGATTAATCTTGATGGTTAACCCCTTGATTTAGGCCCGATAGCCTCCTTCCTCTCCCCTCAATTCTCCCATACTGAATACCAAATCTCCGTACCTCCCTATTGGAATTTCACTCTACAATGATAATAAACCTCCAGAACTATCCGAGAAATGTTTCAAGCAACGCGCCGACGGTTAGCGATTTGGTATGCCGCACTCACCGCAGTGTTGCTGCTGGTGTTTGCTACGGGATTTTATGTGTATGTGCGGAGTACGTTAATCGATCGCATTGATGACACCCTCAAGCACGTTGTGGAAGTGGTGGAACGATCGCTGGCGATCGATGAAGACCCCAACACCGGCCAATATACCGTAAATGTGGTCGCGAGTTTCCGCAACAATACCAAAACTGTCGAAGATGACCATATCGATTTAGAATGGTTTAGTTCCACTGGGGAATTATTGTGGTCTACCCTCTGGGAACCGTTAGAAATTCCGCTTCACCCGAAAAAGAATGGGGAAACGGTACAACTGTCTGGGGGACAACTCCTGCGCCAATTTACCGATCGCGTGGAAATGGGACGGCAAGTGGTGGGATATCTGCGAGTCAGTCATCCCTGGTTTGAAGTCACCAAACCGATTCGCCAATTAATTATTGATTTAAGTTTGGGCACTTCCCTCATGGCAATTGCTATTAGTGCGATCGCCTGGTTACTGTCAGGATTGGCCATGAAACCTGTCCGAGAATCATACCAGCGTCTTAAACAGTTTACCTCCGATGCCTCCCACGAACTCAGAAATCCGATCGCCACGATTCAAACTAATGTACAAGTGGCCCTTGCGGACCCGGAATTAGAGTCACCCATCCATCGCCAGCAATTGCAATTAGTGGAACGCTTAACGCGCCGCATGGGACGATTGGTGGATGATTTGCTGTTTTTAGCGCGACAAGATAGCGGCATGGTAAAAGTGAGGAAACAACCCGTGCCAATAGATGCCTTATTGATGGAAGTGATGGAGGAACAAGAGGCGATCGCCGCCGAAAAAGGCATTGAATTAGTGTTAGAAATTATTGATCCCCCTGATAGCAGCAATCCCCCTCCGTCCCCCCTGATGGAGATAGAAACAGAATCGGGACCGGATTTTACCATCTCCGGAGATTGGGACCAACTGGCGCGACTGTTTACGAATTTAGTCAGTAATGGATTGCAATACACGGCGAAAGGGGGCCAAATTGCTATCACCTTAGAATGTAGCGGGGTGAGCAATCGCCCGAATGCCAATGGCGCTGTCCAAGTTACGGTAAAAGATAGCGGGATCGGCATTCCCCCCGAGTCAGTGCCTCATATTTTCGAGCGCTTTTATCGGGTGGATCCGGCGCGGAGTCATGAATCTGAACAATCGTCGGAATGGGGTTCTACAGGGTCCGGATTGGGACTGGCGATCGTCCAGGCGATCGTGGAAAATCATCACGGTTGGATTCGGGTAGACAGTCAGCTTAATCTCGGCACTACAGTCAGCGTTAACCTTCCCCTGTCCAAACCCGAACTTGAAAAATTGCACCCCGAAACATAAATCAGCAAAGGACAGAGCGAATCTGAAGGATATAATCGCTCTGAGTCCCCTGCGAGGTGTCCGTGCTAAACTTCGATTTGTGACTGTCCGGTGCAGATTGCACAGGAGCATCCGAGGGCATCCCGGATCGGGTCACTTCCGGACCCCTGAGCAATTAAGGCCCCCTGATGGCGGATTTCCGGGGTCATCCAGACTGATGCTAAGTTGCCAGAAACTTGAGACAGCAGACTCGGATGGAAAGGCGTGGCGATCGCCCCAGATGGAGCAATTTGCGTCACTGGGGTGACGGGTTGACTCAGATTAGACAAGGCAAACATGGGTTGCGCCGCAGCGAGGATGGAAGTAATCGCCAAGGTTAACGCTAAACTGAGGGCCGGAGCAAGTTTAAATCGAATCATAAGTTCTGCTTGTGCGAGTGGAGTGTCTTGAGTTGGGATGATGTGTAAGCTGACCATTTGTTCCTTCCAGGATAGCATTAAACTCCTCCGGACTGACTACCCTGTAAGTGCCTCTGTTTGTCGCCAGGATCCCCCCTTCCGGGTTAAAAATTTAGCCGTTACCACTGGAGTTATCGGCGACGGTAAGATCCGGGCATTTTCTTGGACAACTCTTCCGCAAATTCTTTCTCGAAATCGAAGGCTTCGACTTCCATTTGATTATTTCGGTAAATTTCTCCAGCCTTCTTATATTCTTTGAAATAATGATAGCCAAAATTTCCTAAGCTGCCGAGTTGTTCGTGCTGCTGGCAGTGGATGAGTTCGTGAGAGAGCAGGACCAGTTGCTCAAAGTCCTGTTCTTTCATTTCCTTTTTAATATAAATGGTGTTTCCATAAACTTGAGCGTTGGATTCACCGACATTAATTTTGAAACTCGCCGCTACCCAATCTTCCATTAAAGTAGCATTATAGACCACTTCCACTCGATCAACTAAATCGCCAAAATGGGGGCGTAAATATTTCTTTTGAGTCTCGGTTAAAGGTTGCGGTTCAGCATTATTGGAGCGCATCACTTCTGAGGCTGCTTGATAAGCAACCGCCCCAAATTGTCCCCAGGCTTCTTCAGGCATTTCTTTGGGAACTTTTCCCCGACAAATCTGACCTCCAATGGTTTGGACATCTGGGCAGGTGTGGCTTTCTGGATTAATCGCGGGATTACTGAAGGCTCCGAAACCCACGGTTACGAATCCCAGACAAGCACCAATTAAGTTGACTTTACGGGAGGTGAGCATAACCTGAATACTGAACTTCTCTAGGGTTATTCTTGGCGGACTTCGACGCTCCCGGAAATCTGGGGTTGATCACGGTTAACCCCCTTTAAGATTGGCCAGATTAAAAGCGCCGGTCTTGGATATTTAAGCCGCGATCGCCGGGGTAAAAGTTCCCTGAATAGGGGTGAATACTCTGGAGTGGTTGAGAAGCGATCGCGCTTGGAAATAGTTTACCCGGTTTTCAACTGAAAATTGATTTGTTTTTTAGCTTTGTTCACCCCGGTTTCAGGAATGAAATTCCCGCTATTTCCTCGAAGATTAAGTCCTGCCACTTTCTAGTTCGATGCAGTTCTCGGGAAATTTTCTTGGGTATTGCCAAAGAATTGACTCCCTTTGGACGATTCAATTCCCCAGGGGGGAGCGGATCCATCCAAGGGTGGGGTTTGAATATCAACCACCGGAGGGACTGCCTCTGGGTTGCTATTTTTTTGGCTTTAAAAGCCTTCTGGGTTCGGCTGTTAAAACATCTTAAGTGGGTTGACATTGTTTATAAATTTACCCCCTAGAGATACCCCATCCCACTGCTGCAAAACAGTGATTTGGGCTACAATTGATGATGACTTCAATTCAGCGATCACTTCTACTGTCCCCTTTTTTTCCTGTATTTCTAGGCAAATTGACCCTATTTAGATTACCCAAGATTCTCTGAATTCTAACCCGGGCCGGGGGCAATCAACGCTCAAGGGTAATCTATTCTCGGAATCGCTGCCCGGTGATAAGTTACCTCCCCTGCGTTCCTCTCCAGAGAATTTAGTTTAGAAAAGCTGCCTCCACCTGCTGATAAGGGTCCGAATTTGAACAAATTTAGACCGCATCCAACCCGGTTGATACCGATGGGTTACAGGTCTACAATCGGAGTCATAATTAGGTAGGCTGCAATCACCCTTCAGTCCAGGCTCTGTCCCATAAAGTTAACATTTGATGTCTAATCCTTGACTCTTGGTTTTGGTCCTTTAATTCAATTCAAAAATCTTCATAGCCGATTATTTTAACAGTCAACCGAGCAAATTCCTACCCCAGGGATTGCCGAGATTCAAAAAGACCCAAGTCAGGGCCAGGGCCCCGCGCTCCCTCGGGACTGGAAAAAACCCCCCCATCGCCTTTAGGGGAACTCCAAAAAATAAAATCTCCAAAACGTTCGTTCGTAGTGACGGATCAACGGAGTAGCCTTCTCAATGTAGGGGCGCAATGCGCAGGCCCTCTTTTGGGCGCAAGCATTGCGCCCCTACACATACCTTTGAACGTTTGGAGGATTGATATTTTGCGATCGCCTAGGTAACAAGGAATTTTGGATGAAAACTCCGGTTAACGGCATCGGGCGGTTTTGCCATCGGGTAAAGTCGCGTCACAAATTGTCCCTTGGGTAAAATCTACATTCTCAATCTCAATCTGAGTGAGATCCGCCCCGCGCAGATTCGTGCCGGTGAGTTGGACATTGCGGAAGGTGGCCCCGGTGAGAATTGCCCCCTCTAGGTCCGCACCGGAGAGAATTGTCCCCTCTAAACTCGCTCCCTGAAGCTCGACATTTCTCATCTGAGTATTAATCAAAATCGCCTCATCAAGAACAGCCCCCTGCATATCGGCATCCAATAAATCGGCACCGGAGAGGTCCGCTTGGGTTAACAAAGCTCCTCGCAAGTTACTCGTGGTCAGGATAGCATTTCTGAGACTGGTTCCTTGCATCTGTGCTCCTTGCAGGAACACTTGCCGCGCACTGGCACCACTGAGATTGGCACTATTGAGAATTGCCCCACTGAGGTTGGCATTGTTGAGAGTCACCCCAAAAAGTTCCGCACCCGTGAGATTGCTCCCCTGGAGTTGTGCACCATTCAGGTTGGCTTGCTCGATGTAGATGCGGCTGAGATCGGTCCCGCTTAAATTGGCGTCGGACAAATCGGCATTGGCGAGGTTAATTAAAAATAAAATTGCCCCCACGAGCTGACTCCGAGATAAATTGGCCCCAGTGAGGTTGACCCCAGTCAGATTCGCCCCGCGAAGATTGACACTTTGTAAGTTGGCCCCAGTGAGGTTAGCCCCGGTCAAGTTGGCCCCTCTCAAATCGGACCCTCGGAGATTGGCACTGGTGAGGTTAGAACCACTCAAATCCGCACCCGTGAGGTCCATATTACTCAGGTTGGCCCCCGTCAGAATACAGGCTGAACACTGATTGGTTTGCATCAAGCGCATCACCCCGGCAGAATCTTGCGATCGCCCAGGAAGCGCTAGGCAAACCGCCGCTAACATCATGATGCAAAATCCCATCCATCGGTAAATCTGCCCTAGTTGTAAACTCAATTTGTTGTTTTTGATGATTCGTTGATTTGCCATTCGTGGGGCCACCTCTGGAGTCCCGTAGAAAATCTTCATGTTCACCAGACGGTGATTCTAATCGATGTTTAACCCTGTAGCACCCTAATTTGTTCCTAGTGTATCCCCTCCGATGTCGGGGGTCAGGGGGTGAAGCGCTTTCCCTTCCAAGCTCTGAGGGAAAGGGTGCGAGTTTTTCTGATTTTATCGATCGCCGGGTTTGAGACGAAAAATATAGACAAATTTTCGGCGATCGGCAGGGATGATTTTCTTTAAAATTCCCTCGACTTCGGCTTTGGTAGCACCGCTGGCGATCGGCATTTCTTCAAACAGGGCAATCCAACCCTTTTTCATCCCAATTTCTCGCCAACGCTCCCGATAAATTTCTGCGTATAACCGCCCCATTTCTTGGTAATAAATAACTTTTAAATCTCCAGCTTTCTCGACCAATTCTTGAATTTGAGCTTCATATTTTTTGCGATTCTTTTCACTCTGGAGATAAAATTTTAGCCGATCGCCATCGCTCAGGGGGCCGAGTTCATCCTCGGACTGCGGTTCTGGGGCTTGGGACTCTGCCTCCAATTCGGTCAAAGAGGCGATAATTCCAAATTTTTCAACGGCATGATGATAGGTTTCAGTGAGACTCCCTTTAATGCTCAAGCCTAAATAAAAGGGATAGGCTTGTAACGTGCCATCGTAGATAATTTTATTTTTAAAGGGTAAAAGTACCGTTTCCACCATCACCGGCAACACACTCCCGACCAGTTCCGGAAAGGGACAATCTAAGGCTAATACCCCGTAGGCTTTACTCGGAGGGCGATCGGCAATTAACACGGCATAATTTTTTTGATAACTATAAATATAAAATCTCCCTGAAATAAAATTGTGCCAACTCGAAACAATATCGAGTAAATCTGGAGAAAATTTCAGGGGATTTTCTTCGGCAAACAAATCAAAAAGATAGGGGTAGGCATAGAGTTGCTGACGCAGTTCATTCACCTGTAGAGGCGTCAGTTCTGACATTCCTTCGGAAGCACCAACTCCTGCAAAAAGACCAATTTTTTGGTTCACGTAAGTTAAAAGAGAATAGTATAGATGGTAAAATAAATCAATCTCTGAATCGGCTAATTGCATAATAGAACCCCTCGATTTTATCCTGGGTGGCTTCCTTCTTTTACTATAGCCTGCCTATCCTACTTCAGAACCCTTAGATTCAGAATAAGGGCCAACAGAAGGATGAACAACCTGTCATGGGAGATTTCAGCTCAATACCAGATCTCTACCCCTCCTCGTACCCCTAGACCCCAGATAGAGGGGGTCTAAATCATTCTGAGCCTCCAATTAATCCGTTGCAGCATCTGCCTGGAGTCGGGAGCAAGTTGCTCCCACTCCGGTGTAAAATTGTCCTCTTCATTTAGACTGGGGATAAATACCGACCCCAAAAAATTTTTTCCCCTCTTGACAAGCCTGTAACATATGTGTATTATGCTAGTATCAAAAGCCTAACTTTTTAAATTGCCATACAGTTAAAAAGGGGGCGATCGCCTTCCCTGTAAAGATATACCCCAAGGATGTTTGCTCCTGAGATCAGTCCCCAACGTCTGCATGGCGATCGCCATGCTGCCAATGGAGGACTCGGACCAACGGCACCGATCGGAATTCCCAGGAGGACAGCTAGGAGAATGGGCAGAATCACTCACCCCCATCCCCCAGCTCATTGACTCGGCGATCGCCCCCCATTTTTGTTAACATTCTATCTGGAGGAACTTTATGAAAAATATCACATTCATTTCAGTCATTTTGCTGTCATCAATTGGTATAAATGTAGCAGGATAATCAGTTAAATAAACCCCGAAGAACCGGTTTTTATTCTTGAGGGGATGAAACCCATTTGTTCTAAGGGCTGATTTCAATAAAGGCTTAATTTTTCCAACCCATTCAAGGCTCAGTGCAAACTTTTAGTTTAGTTAGGCCATCAAAACTCACTTAAATTATGGCATTTGGCAACTTTGACAACGGAAACGAACTTAGCGATCGCCAATCTAATCAAGACCGGGGATTACTGGGCGCGGGTTGGCGGCCCTTATCCCGGGAGTTTGATTGGGGTTATTTTTTCCATCTCGCCGCTAAAGACCCCTGGGAATTGGCCCACAAAACCTTAGATGTGAGTAGTGATATTGCCGATGCGTTAGGTCGTCAAAATTTCACCTGGTGGGCCAATATTTTAAATGTCTTTTCCGAATACACCCGAGGAGATTTCAACGAGTTTTGGGATTACATTACTCCCGCACCGGCTGGACCCAATTATCGCACCGCCGATATGCTGGCAGCAGAAACCCCCGTGGTGCAATTAGTTAGCCGAGACAGCATCCCCATTGATTACGTCCTCAAACGCCTCCAAGAGATTACCATTTTCAAAGTTCTCGACCTCTTGGGTCGGCCCGATTTGATTACCCAATATTACCAAGACCGGCATTTTTATTATCCCATCGAGCGATTTTCCACTTGGGAGCGCCTTGAAATCATCGGGACCGTTTATGCCTATTGGAAAAAACAGGATATTTGGCTACAAATCGACCACCTCGGGCGCATTCAAAATATAGGGCGTAATCAATTTCAATATACTCTGATTGCCAACGACTTGCGATCGCTCATTAACAAAGCCACCTACAATCTAGCAGTCATGCTCAGTGGCTATCAAAGCCGTGTCGGTCAAGTTCATAGCGAATTTCCCATTCGCACCTTTCCTGCCGATATTCAAAGCTTTAGCGATCGCGTCCAAGAGGCCATCTTTACCCAACCTCAACTCGCCGTCCTCGTTCATGGCGCACCGGGAACCGGCAAAACTGCTTGGACCCAAGCTGTTGCCAAAGAAATTCTAGTCCCCTTGGGATATGTGATTTTTATTCTCGACCATGATGCCGTAGAAAATTTCGTTCCCCCGACTTATTTAGAAAAAATTTGCATCATTATTAATGAAGCAGATAACCTCGCCCAAGACCGGGGCAGCGAAGCCGCTCAACGCAGTAATAAAACTGAACATATCCTCAGCTTACTCGATGGCACTTTATATCAAAGCATCTTAGATACGGAGGGAATCCAAGCTCAACAAAAATTGGTGTTTTTAATGACTTGCAATACAACGGAACGACTAGATCCGGCTGTATTACGCAAAGGCCGGATTGATTTACTCTCTGAATTTACCTATCCTTTTGTTTAATAGAAAAGGGTTAAATTCGGGATTAAGGGAACTCCAAAAAATCAAAGCCCAAATCCGCAGAGTGACCAGCTTAAAGTAGACCTTTGATGGATTGGGTCTGAAAACCCTCGGGACTATTTAGCCAACTCAATCCGGAAAATGTAATGACCCAAAATTATCAACTGATTAAAATCAGTAAATATCTCAGTTATCACTTGCGACACCATCCCGAAGAAATCGGATTAGAACTGGAACCTGGGGGGTGGGTGGCCGTGGAAACCTTACTCGCAGCCGCACAAGCTCACCAGTTCCCCCTCACCCGTTCAGAACTGAATTTAGTGGTGGAAACAAGCAATAAGCAGCGCTTTTCCTTCGATTCCACCGGCACAAAAATTCGGGCGAATCAAGGGCATAGTATTCCCATAGATTTGCAACTTGAACCGAGTTGTCCCCCGGATATCCTCTATCATGGCACGGGACATCAAGCGGTTGAGTCAATTCTCGCCCAGGGATTACAAAAACGATCGCGCCATCATGTTCATTTATCCCCGGATATTGACACCGCTAGACAGGTGGGAATGCGTCAAGGAAAACCTGTAATTTTCACCATTAAAGCTGCCAAAATGCACCAAGATGGGCATTTATTTTACTGTTCGGATAATGGGGTTTGGCTCGTGGATGAAGTACCGCCAAAATATCTGCTTCTGGGATAAACCGAACTTCCAAAAAATGAGAGCATCTCAATTTTGCCTAAAAACCAGTCTGACCTCTCCCCAAACCCCTCCCCTCAGAGGGGAGGGGCTTTGAGGCTCCCCCTTCCGGCTCCCCTTCCGGCTCCCCCTTCCGGCTCCCCTTCCGGCTCCCCCTTCCCTCTGAGGGAAGGGGGTTGGGGGGTTAGGTCTCTTGGACAAATTGAGATGCTCCCCAAAAACTAGATAAAAGAGTGGGACCGTCTCGCTTTCTATTCCTTCCTTAAACCCACAAAAATTCTGGATAAATTAGGAAAATCGTTTCAGGAGAAAAGCCTATGAAAAATATTCGTAACTTGCTCAAACAATTGGCGATTCAAGAGGCTGATTTGCAGGGGAAACAGTTTCTCGCCCCAGCGGTGCAAGGGGGACGAGTTCGACTACGAATGGCGGGAATCATTTACACCTTTGAAATTGAACCTAGAGGGTTTGAAGGGTGGGGAATTTTTGAGGCAAATACGCCGGGAAAAGCCCAGCTAATCGAACCCGCAGAGTTCATACAAATTGCCGAATATTTGGAGCAATTTCCCCAAGCTCGGTTGTGGTTAGCTTATCCGTTGCAGGGTCAAACTTGGTTGGCTTATCCCATGAATGAATCAGATTGGCGTCAGCGTACGGGAACGGTGAAACCTGTGGTGGTCCATTTGGTGGGAGAAGGGGGAAAGTTTGACCCCGTAGTCGTGCGTTGGGATGGCAAAAATGGCTGGTTTGAATCTGGCGATCGCCGTGCCGACCCCATGCCCACAGAACAGCTTAAAACCGAGTTAAAGCGCTTAACTCAGCCCAAAGACTTGAGTTTTAAAGGACTGACGCCAGAAATGCGAACGGTTTATGAACAAGTCTGCGGAAAAATGGCCGAATTTAATCCCAATTGGCAGCATTACCAGGATGAAAAACGGTTGCAAGCCGCGTTAAAAATGGGCGGAGGTGAGTTACAAAGTTTTCAGGAAAATGGAGATGAGTATTGGACTGTTCACTGGACTACCCGGAACGGAGAACAACATACTTCCGCAATTTATAAACAGGATTTAACTGTATTCAGTTCCGGGATTTGTTTGAGCGGAAGGGACCGCGATTTTGATTTACAATCCCTAATTGGGGTGATTGAAAATCGAGATGAAGGCTTTGATTAAGTTTACTCCTACCAAATCCAGTTGTCAAAGACCGACTTTCCTCTTCAGCCCGCGCAGGCGGGCTTCGTCCCTGTAGCCCCACCCTTGAGGGTGTGGATTTTTTCTATTCCGTATCAACTGTTTTTTGAAACATTACCCAAAAAAATGTCAATTTATTTTCATGAACAACTGTATCGAACACCGGAAGTCATGGGGAAACTTCAAGGATTTCCGGTGACGATTTGTGGGGCGGGTGCTTTGGGGGCGAATCTGACGGAAAGTTTAGCCCGCAGTGGCTGCCAACGGCTCACAGTGATCGATCGCGATCGCATTGAGGAGCGCAATCTGTCCACTCAGCCGTACTATCGTTCCGATATTGGCGCATTTAAAGCCAAGATTTTAGCCAACAGTCTCTATCGGGCAGTGGGGATTAAACTTGATATTCAAACTAAAGAATTGACGGCGGAAAATGCCCATAAACTCATCGGAAATCAAACCGACTTAGTGATTGATACCTTTGACAATAGTGGGTCTCGAAAAGCCGTGGCAGATTGGTGCGCCACTCAGGAAATCCCCTGTCTTCATGTAGGACTGGCGACGGATTATGCAGAAATCATTTGGAACGAACTGTATCGGATTCCTTCCCCGGTTCAGGATGATATTTGCGATTATCCGTTGGCGAGAAATTTAGTCACCCTCACCGTGGCAGTCGCTTGTGAGGTGATTATTAAGTTTGCGATCGCCCAAGTGCGTTCTAGCTATACCGTGACCCTGGGAGATTTTGCGATTCAACCCTTTAGAGCTTGAGATCAAGCCTCGTTTAGGCACTTTACGGAATCACCCAGATAGCATAATCCCCAGTCCCAAAATAACCGGACTGAAGCGCCCGTTTCCACCCCAATCAGAGCGGGAAAAGATAGGGGTGGTGGCGCGCTCATTTCAGCGACAAGGTGAATGATGGCCATCGACTGACCGCTTCCGCAGCGTTTGTAATCCCTTAATCCAGATAACCCATTAACTCCGATTCCTTCGCGGGGTTATTATTGGCGGCGATCGGACGACCATGAGGACCCGAGGCTAATTTAGTGATTTGGCTGCCCGGGTTTGTGCTATCCTGAACGTTTTGAGTTTGGGTATCCTTATCTGGCTCTTTAGGCACGTTTAGACTCCTATATCACGGTATTAATTCACTATTTTAGGCGATTTTAGACAACCCTGAATAAAAATCGGGTAAACTACAGGACAGAAGTAGAACCAAAATCGGGAGTTTTGGGGGGTCAGAGAAAAACCCCCCAGCTCCGGGTTCATGTTGCGCCATCAGTTCATCCCGATGAACGGTTCAAGGGACATTCGGTCAAACTCACTCGGTTGAATTGGGCCACTTTCCAGTCAATTCAGGGTCGAAGCGCTCATCAATACAGGGATGATTTCTAGAAGAAGCCGAGACAGAAAAATCAATAAATTGATCGGCGGCCAAACATGAGTTTTTCAGGGTTCTGATTGAGTTTTTTACCGTTGGATAACTGGCTATGGGAGCTATTTTTTCCAGATTTAAACTAAAAATTCCCCTGCAACTTGTATTAAATGTGCCCCTTGTCCTCCTCTTAGTTTTGACCGTCGGACTGACCAATTCGCTGTTTTTGCATCGCACTCATGAGGCAACCCGTCTGATGGCCCACGAGTTAATGACGAAAGCGGGGGCTAGGGTGGATTTGTACTTGGATAACTATTTCGCTCTAGCCGAACAGATTAATCGCAGTAATGTGAATGCAGTTGCGTTTGAGCGCCTCAACCCCGATAATTTAGAGGAGATAGAACGCCAGCTCATCTGGGAAATTTCCAGCTTCAATCAGATTCCCTCTATTCTGTATGCTAATGAACAAGGGGAACTCAGAATTGCTCGTAATTTGGAGGGGAAGACGACCCTAGGGGTGATGAATCATTCCCCGATTCAGACTTTTGATGAATACGAGATTGATGCTAACGGTCAACGGAGCTTAGAACCGCTACAACGGGAAGTGATCTCGTCGGATTGGGATATTCGAGAACGTCCCTGGTATCTGGCGGCTAAACAGCAGCAAGGACCGATTTGGACTTCTCCCTTTCAACTTTGGAATAGCCAAGAGTTTGCGATTAATGCGAGTTGGCCGATTAGGGACCCTGTTACTCAAACCCTGACCGGAGTTTTTGGGATTAATTTACCTCTGAGCCAGGTCAATCAGTTTTTAAAACAAATTAAGTTAGGGGAGTCTGGGTTTATTTTAATCCTGGAACCGGATGGAAACTTAATTGCGAGTTCTACGGGGGAATCCCCTTTATTTCACCGTGTCCCGACCCTGATTCAGTGGAAAGAAGACCGGGACAGTTTTCCTCATTTTCTGCGCTCAAATTGGGACTATTTGCTTTCAAAACTGTCGAATCGGAGTCAAAAACAGAGCCTCGATCAGTGGGATTTTAGGGAGCAAGGTCAACATTATTTTGCCCATAGCCAGCCCTATCAAAATGGTCAAAATGGAGAGAATAGCCTGAATTGGCGGATTGTCACGGTGCTCCCGGAAGCGGATTTAATGGGACCGTTGAATGAATCCTTTAAACAGAGCATGGGGTTGGGAGTCTTCGCCATCATGATAGCTGTGGCTCTGGGGACCTGGGTGACGCAGTGGATTGCTCGTCCGATTGTGATCCTCAGCCAAACTGCTGCGACTTTAGCGCACGGGGATTTGCAGCGAAATCTGGATGAAAATTTGCCCATTCAGGAACTGGCGGAGATGGCGCGATCGTTCAATCAAATGTCCGCACAATTGCGGGATGCCTTTGCACGTCTCCAGACTAATTTGCGCGAGTCTGAAGCTCGATATGCTACGATTTTTCGTCGCAGTCCCGATATGATTCTCCTTACTCATGTCCACAGTAGACACTTGCTGGATGTTAATAATGCTTTTTTAGAATTATCGGGGTATGGATATGATGAAATTATCAATCATACCTCGAAAGATATTAATCTGGTTGTTGACCAGGAACAAGCGGATATCATCCGGCAACAACTTAGGGAAACTGGGGTGGTTAAAAATCAGGAATTGCACTGGCGGGCCAAATCCGGAGAGATTAAAATTGCGCTGGTTTCTTGTGAAGTCATTCAACTGGATGGAGAGCCGGTGATTCTTTCTATTTTGAAAGACATTGGTGAACGCAAAGCCATTGAAACAGCGTTGCGCGAGAGTGAAGAACGGTTTCGGGAGATTGTCCAGAAGATTGGACAGGTGTTTTTTGTGCGATCGGCCACCACGGGAGAGTTTATGTATGTTAGTCCCGCTTACGAAGAAATCTGGGGACTAAGTTGTGAAAGTTTGTATCAAGATTCTAACTCCTGGCAGGAATCAATTTACCCAGAAGACCGCGCTTTGGTGGAAGCCTCTGTCGCTGAACAACTTACCGGGAAGCCGGTACAAAGAGAATATCGGATCCGGCGACCGGATGGGGAAATTCGCTGGATTTTTGCTCAAATTAACCTCTTGCAGGAAGCAGCCGGTAACCCGGAACGATTCATCGGGTTTGCTGAAGATATCACCGATCGCAAAGCGCTGGAACTGGCACTCACTGCCTCCGAACAAAAGTTAAATGATATTCTCAATAGCTCGATCGCCGCGATCGTGCGAATTAAAATCTTGAGTAATCAAGAGTGGACAATAGATTATTTATCTGCCGGATGTGAAATTGTCTTTGGCTATACTCCCCAGGACTTTTTGCAGGATAAATCTATTTGGATGGGTCGCATCGTCCCGGAGGATATCGAGAACGTTATTTTACCTTTATTTGAGCAGATTTTTCAAGAAAAAACCAGCAGTTTTGAGTATCGATTCCAGTCTAAATCCGGGAGCCTTCGCTACTTATCGGCCCGATATACCTCCCGATTTGAACCCCAGGAAAACTGCTGGTTTGTGACCCAGGTCACTGTGGATATTAGCGAGCGCAAGCAGGCGGAAGCGGCCCTCAAACAGAGGGAAGAACAATATCGCCGCATCGTAGAAACAGCCAATGAGGGAATTTGGAGCATTGATGCCCAAGATTGTACGAATTTTGTCAATCCCAAAATGGCTGAACTCCTTGGATATACCCCAGAAGAAATGCTGGGAAAATCCCTCCTTTATTTTATGGATGAAGCCGGAAAACAAGAGGCCCGAGAAAAATTAGAACGGCGTAGACAAGGAATCGTCGAACAGCATGACTTCCTCTTTTATGGCAAAAATGGCTCACCCCTTTGGACCCTGCTCTCGGCAACGCCAATTTTTAATGAAGCGGGAGAGTATGTAGGAAGTTTGGCAATGGTGACGGATATCAGCACCCGCAAACAAGCTGAACAGGCCCTAGGGCGCAAAACTCAGCAAGAACAAGTCTTAAACCAGGTGATTCAAGCTATCCATCAATCCCTTGATTTAAGCACAATCTTCTCCACTGCCACCACGGGGATTGCCAAACTGGTGGACTTTGAGCGTGCTTCCATCGTCCGTTATCTCCCCGAACAGGGGGTTTGGACTCATTTATATTCCTATAATCCCGAGTCGGAATTACCCGAAGACGTCGCGGAAGATATCCCCGATGAAGGTAATCCCTTTGCTGCACAACTCAAGCAACTGCAAGTGGTGGTGGTGGATACCAGTACCATTGACGACCCGATTAATGAAGAATTGGCGCGCGATCGCCAAGGAGCTTGGTTATTAGTTCCCCTCGCCGTGAACGGCACGATCTGGGGTTCCCTGAGTTTATGGAGTCCAAAATACCTCCCTTGGCACGAAGAAGAAATCGAACTGGTTCGTCGAGTCGTGGACCCCTTGGGGATTGCCATTCATCAAGCGAATCTCTATCAGGAAAGCCAAGCCGCTCAAGCGGCTTTCCGAGACAGTGAATCGCGCTTACGGTTAGCTTTAGAAGTTTCCAATACCATTGCTTGGGAACGAGACCTCAAAACCCATCAGATCGTCTTCTCGACCACAACCTTTGATTCAGTTCCTCAAGTGATGTCCTACCCAGAATACCTCGCTCTTGTGCATCCCGAAGATCGAGAAGAATTGCAGGGTTTACATGAAGAAGCAATTCGCTATGGGGGAGGGTTTAAAACAGAATATCGAATTTGTTTTCCCCTCAGTGAGCTGGGATGGCGCTGGATTCAGGTCCATGCTCAGGTTGTCCCTGATGGGACCGGAATCTCCAATCGCATGATCGGAATGTCCATTGATATGACCGATCGCAAGCAGTCTGAAGAAATCTTAAAAATTACGTTAAATCGGCTGCAAAATCTGGCTAGAGCTGTACCAGGAAATATTTATTCCCTCGTTCAACATCCGGATCAGTCTTTAGAATTTGAATATATTAATCAGGCCATTGAAGAAATCATAGAAATTCCCTTGCCCCAAGTCTTTCAAAATGTAGAGGCTGCGATTATTGAGACCATTCATCCGGAAGATAAAGCCGGATATTTTGAGGTCCTTCAAGCCGCCGGGGAAACCTTGACCGTGTTTAAACATGAATGGCGAATTATTACCCATTCGGGAAAAATCAAATGGATCCAAGGGAACTCGCAACCGGAGCAGCGAGAAAATGGGGATATCGTCTGGCATGGAATTGTTTTAGATGTGAGCGATCGCAAATTGGTCGAAGAAAAACTCCGCCAAAGTCAAAATGCCTTACTCGAAGCGCAACGCATCGCTCATTTGGGGAACTGGTCCTTTAATCTGCTCACGCAAAAGGTCCTCTGGTCTGAAGAAACCTTTCGGATTTTCGGATTTGAATCCGAAGCTACCGAACCCACTTATCACGAATTCTTACAGCGAATTCACCCGGAGGATTTACCTGATTTTCCTGGGAATGTTGAGGGTCTGTTCACCGCAGAATTCCTCGAAAAACATGAATTTCGGATTCTTTTGCCCGATGGCACTCTGCGCTATATCCTCGCCAAAGGGCAGCCCGTTTTTAATGAATCCGGAGAAAGAGTCGAATTCTTTGGCACATTCCAAGACATCACTTCTGCTAAACTCGCCGAGCAGGAATTACGGGAAAGCGAAGAAAAATTCCGACAACTTGCTGAAAATATACGCGAAGTTTTCTTTATCCTGACTCAATCTGGGGAGATGATTTATATCAGTCCCGCTTATGAACAAATTTGGGGTATGAATTGCCAGAGTTTATATCAAAATCCTCGGAATTGGTTAGAATCGGTTCACCCCGAGGACCGCGAGCATATTCGCCAAAGGTTAATGCAGCAAATTAGCGAAGGAAGCGATTTCGATGAAATCTACCGCATCGTGCAACCCCAGGGAGAAATTCGCTGGATTCGGGCGCGGTCCTTTTCCATCCAAAATCCGTCTGGGGAATCCTACCGCTTTGTGGGAATTGCCGAAGATATCACCGATCGCAAACAGGCAGAAGAAGCGTTACAGGAGAGCGAATCTACCCTCCGCAGCTTCTTTAATAGTGCTTCCATGCTGATGGGAATTGTGGAACTCTATCCTGATGATATTCGGCATTTGACCGACAATTTAGCCAGCGCCCAATTTTTTGGCACAACCACCGAAGCCATGAAAAATCGCTTCGCTACGGAGATGGGTATTTCTCCAGTGGCCCTGGAGATTTGGTTGAGTCACTACTGCGCCGCCCAAGACACAGGAATGCCGGTTAAATTTGAGTACAAGCATCTCACCCCTCGGGGTGAAAAATGGTTAGCGGCTAGTGTCTGTCCAATTTTTGGAATCTCCAGTGTTCATCCGAGATTTTCTTACATTATCGAAGATATCAGCGATCGCAAACAAGCTGAGTTCGCCCTCCAAGAACAGGAAATGATCCTGCGAAACCTCGGAGACAACCTCGATAAAGGGCTAATTTATCAGATAGTCCGTGAACCCGATGGACGCTATCATTTTTCTTATATCAGTGCGGGAATTAAACGGTTAATTGGACTGGATCCGGAGGCAATTCTAGCGGATATGACCTTATTGCACAACCGAGTTGTTCCTGAAGATCAAGCTTTGAATATCCAACTTACGGAAGAATCTTTTCAAAATTTGACAATCTTTGAAATGCAGATGAGGAAGTACAACCAGGACGGTCAAATTCAGTGGTCTCAAGTGCGGTCAGTGCCGCGTCGGATGGAGGATGGTCGTACCATTTGGGATGGTCTGGAAATGGATATCACCGAACTCAAGCAGATCGAAAAGGAACTGCAACAGGCCAAGGAAAAAGCGGAAGCGGCTAACCAAGCAAAAAGCGAGTTTTTGGCCAATATGAGTCACGAAATTCGCACCCCGATGAATGCTATTTTAGGATTTTGCGAATTACTCAAAACCATGATCGATGAGCCACAACAGCAGTCCTATCTTCAGACGATTGCCATCAGTGGTCAAACCTTGTTAGTACTGATTAACGATATTCTGGACTTGTCTAAAATTGAATCCGGGAAGCTGGAACTAAACTATGAGCCTGTATTAATTCGAGCGTTATTGCGAGATATCCAGCAGATTTTTTCGCAGAAGGCCGAAGCTAAGGGTCTGGGAATATTTGTTGAAATTAGCGACTCGGTGCCGGAGGGGATTGTCTTTGATGAAGTCCGTTTGCGGCAAATCCTCTTTAATGTGGTGGGTAATGCCCTGAAGTTTACAGAACAGGGGAATATAACGATTTTTTTAACGGCTGATTTGTCCAGGTCCCGCGACCCATTCCACGTGAGTTTAGAGTTAACAGTGTCTGATACAGGGATCGGGATAGCATCCAGTCGCCAAGCGCAGATTTTTGAGGCGTTTATCCAAAATGATGGTAAAACAACTCGGAAGTATGGCGGCACTGGGTTAGGGTTAGCCATTACTAAAAGACTCACTGAAATGCTGGGAGGAACGATTCACTTAAGGAGTGAACTCCATCGCGGCAGTACCTTTACCTTTGTCTTTCCCGAGGTAAAAATTGCCAGGACGGAGATTGGAAAAATCGAGTCTGCACCTGTGGATGAAAATTTAGAGCAGTTCCAACCGGGGACGATTTTAATCGTGGATGATGTCCCGTCGAATTTAGAGTTAATTGCGGGGTATTTTGGCAAAACAAAGCACCAACTGCTGTTTGCTCGGGATGGTCGCGAAGCCATTGAACAGGCGATCGCCTCCCAACCGGATCTGATTTTACTGGATTTGTGGATGCCTGAGTTTAACGGGATCGAAGTGGCCAAATTTCTCAAGAACAACCCAGAAACCCAGCAGATACCGATTGTGGTGGTCACTGCTTCTTCGCGATCCAGTGATGAAGCCCTCGTCCAATCCTTATGCGAGGGGTTTCTGCGTAAACCCCTGATGCGATCGCAACTGGTTTCCCTGTTAAAGAGTATTTTACCCCCGGAAGAAGGGGAAAAAGCCCTGACGCTTTCTTCCTCAAGTGAGCCAATTTGGGAAACGGTACAACCCCAGGATCGGGAAGTGGTACAGAAATTGCCGGTTTTACTTGAACAACTCCGTCTGGAAGAAGAAACAACCTGGCCGATATTGTCTCAAACCATGAAACGACGTGACTTAAGAAAGTTTAGCGATCGCTTGCACGCTTGGGGGTTAGAATATCAGTGTCAGGCACTCTTAGATTATGCGACGACTCTCCAAACCCAGATAGCCGCCTTTGACTGGGAACGCCTGCCTAAAACCCTAGAAAATTTCCCCGAGGTTAGACGCTCATTATTATGAGTCAAATTTCACGGGGTTTGAGGGTTCCGGCTGAGAAAATCTCGTCCAGGGAATTGATTCCCTAAGCCTCCCCGGTTGCAGTCCACTCAATCCACACCCCTTCCCGTCCGTTGTCCTCCCTAAACCAGAATTCCGCTTGTTTTAGGGACTCCTAGGCCCAACTTGCCTATAATTTTCTCTGATGATATGGCATTCCTTGAATCACGATCCGGTGCCGCTGTTTAATTCTTACCCGTCAAACCCCAATTTTTATGTTGCTATTTAAACCCGAGGATTGTTTAATTTTAGTCGTAGATGATGTCAGACAAAATCTCCAGGTTATTGGTGAAATATTAGAAGTAGCGGGGTATGAAACTACTTTTGCCCCGAGTGGTAAACAAGCTTTAGCCCGCGTGGAAAGCGCCCATCCGGATCTGATTCTACTGGATTTGATGATGCCAGAAATGAGCGGCCTAGAAGTCTGTGAAATTTTAAAGAAAAACCCTAATTTTAGCGAAATTCCAATCATTTTCTTAACCGCTAGTAATGAAGTAGAAAATTTACTCGAAGCATTTAAAAATGGGGCTAATGATTATATTACCAAACCGTTTCGGTCGGAAGAAATCTTAGTCAGAATTGAAGCTCAGTTAACCAATAAAAAACTCAAGCAAAAGTTAGAAGAAAAAAATCAGGAACTTGAGACTGAAATCGCGGTTCGGCGACGGACAGAAGAAGCCCTACAACAGGCCGTAGAGTTAGCGAATTCGGCGAATCGGGCTAAAAGTAGCTTTCTCGCGAACATGAGCCATGAGTTAAGGACTCCTCTGAATGCGATTCTCGGGTTCACTCAATTGTTGACCCATAGTTCTAACTTAACTCGCGAACAAAAAAATAATTTAGGGATTATTTATCGGAGTGGAGAACATCTACTTAATTTAATTAATGATATTTTAGATTTATCGAAAATTGAAAATTATGACGATAAAATTCCGATTAATTGGACGGAATTTATCTTAAAAGATATGTTGGTCGAACTGGAAGAGATGTTTCGCCTCAAGCTCCGTGAAAAAGGGTTGAATCTAGATATTATCGTAGAGAACCGGGTTCCCATCGCCATTGAGAGCGATCGCCTCAAACTCCGGCAAATTTTAATCAACCTTTTGAGTAATGCGATTAAATTCACCCCCTCGGGAGAAATTAAATTGCGCGTAAATGCCATCATCGCCCCGGAAAAAACCTTTTTAAGTTTTGAAATAACCGATACCGGCAAAGGGATTAGTTCCGAGGAAATTAGCAAGTTATTCCAGCCTTTTGTACAGACGGAAACGGGCAGGGCAGCAGCAGAAGGGACGGGACTTGGGTTAGTGATTTGCCGTAAATATGTCCGCCTGCTAGGAGGCGAAATTACAGTCAGTTCTGAACCCAATGTGGGAACAACTTTTAAATTTCAAATTGCCGTTAAACCTGTGGAATCAACAGACCACTCTGGAGAGCAAACTTGGTCCCCACGAGTCGTGGCGATCGCCCCCAATCAACCCACCTATCGGATTTTGGTGGCTGATGACCAAGCTACTAACCGCACACTGCTGACTACGATGCTTTCATCGGTGGGATTTGAGGTAATAGAAGCCACAAATGGACAAGAAGCTGTTGAAATGTACCACAGTTTTGACCCCCATTTAATCTGGATGGATCTGCGAATGCCTATCCTGAATGGATGCGAAGCCACCCAAAAAATCAAAACCAATTGTCAAGGGTCACTCCCCATCATTATCGCGGTGACTGCCAGTGTTTTTGAAGAAGATAAAGCGGCTATTTTATCCGCTGGCTATGATGATTTCCTGATTAAACCCATTCAAGAATCCAAAGTTTTTGAAAAAATTTCTGAACATTTGGGGGTTTCCTATATTTACGAAGAAATAACCTCTATTTTAAGCGAAAAATTGCGCTTCAGAGAAGATCAATGGAACAATTTAAGAAAATTATCCACTTCCCTGATTTGTGACCTCGAATATGCGACTTTAGCCCTTGATGATGAACGACTCAATCGCCTGGTTTCAGAAATTCCCTCAGAATGCGGCGAACTAGAGCAAATTATTCGAGATTGCCTAGAAAATTTTGATTATCATACCATTTTGGAAGCGATTAAATCCGTGAAGTCTGAACGATTTGCTCACTCCCACCTCTCTAGCGAATGGATTGTTCAAATGACTCAGGCTATCTACAGAGCTGATGCCAGTGAGATTCAGCAACTGATTGTTCAACTCCCACCGCAAAATATGACCTTAGCAGAACAGTTAGACTATTATTTAGAGCATTTAGATTATCAAAATATTCTCCGGGCGATTTCCGAACTTGATGACCCCCCCCCTCCCCATTAATTCACTCCATGATATTTCCGGATTCATCGGTCTATATCCCCTATTCTCCAAGGAACTCCTACGATTCATCCTTTCTCATCTCAACATTCAACCCGCTCACCCCAGTTGTCCAGCTCCCAAGTGGTAATGGCAGGTTGGGTTTGCGCGAGTAATTTGCCTCGCGCTATCACATATCTCACCGGAGGACGACGGCGCAATATCTCCAATTTATTCTCTGCTTCCCAAATGATTAAATTGGCCGGTTTACCCAGTTCTAAACCATAATTCTGTTCAATTTGGAGCGTTTTTGCCCCGTGATTCGTGACCATATCATAACAAGCATTCATTTCATCAACCCCAGTCATCTGGCAAACATGAAGCGCCATATAAGCCACATCGAGCATATTTCCGGTCCCCAAACTGTACCAAGGGTCCTGAATACAATCCTGTCCTAAAGAAACATTTAAACCCTGTTGCCATAATTCCTTGACTCGGGTGATACCGCGCCGTTTGGGATAGGTATCGCTCCGTCCTTGCAGGGTAATATTAATTAAGGGATTTGCCACAAAGTTAATCTGCGATCGCCTCAAAAATCCCATCAATTTATGGGCATAAGCATTATTATAAGACCCAAAAGCCGTAGTATGAGAAGCAGTCACTCGCTCCCCTAAACCACTGCGAATGGCACAAGCAGCCACCACTTCCAAAAAGCGCGACTGGTCATCATCAATTTCATCGCAGTGAATATCAATTAATCGGTCATATTGTTGCGCCAGTTCAAAGATGCGATGAACCGATCGCACCCCATCCTCCCGAGTCAATTCATAGTGGGGAATCCCCCCCACCACATCCGCTCCCAGTTTTAACGCTTCTTCTAGCAATTCTTCCGTCTGCACCGCTCCATAAATCCCATCTTGGGGAAATGCCACCACCTGCAATGTGACAAATTCTTTAATCCCCTCTCTCACTTCCAACATCGCCTGTAACGCGGTGAGGTCCGGGGTACTCACATCCACATGGGTACGAACGAATAACACCCCCTGGGAGGCCAATTGTTTCAAGGTGGCGACTGCCCGTTGCTTGACATCCTCCCGGGTCAATTTGGGCTTGCGTTCCCCCCAAATTTGAATCCCCTCAAATAAGGTACCGCTTTGATTAAACCGGGGTTCTCCGGCAGTTAAGGCTGAATCTAAATGAATGTGAGATTCAACAAACGGAGGACTCACCAGGTGGCCCTGAACATTCAGTTCACGAGGAGCCCCCCCGGAGAGATGGGGGGCGATCGCGGCGATCGTTCCCTCGTCAACCTGAATATCCACCCGTTCCCCAGTGAGTAAGCAACAGTCCCGCAAGATTAAGCGATCGCCCTCTACCATGTTTTATCCCTGGATTGGCTAAATTTTCTCTAAATCATGCTCTTGACGATAGCGAGCAAGATGCTCGCACTCCCCAAAATGTACCTGATAACGATGGAACGATAGCGGTTCCATCGATTCCCCAGGATTAATCATACCAATCTTGCCGAACCATCGGTTCAGTAATTAAGACTAATAACCCTAAAATGACAATCACTAAAGCAAAGATTTGTTTTAGATCGAGCACATCCTGAATCAGAATTGAGCCAAATAGAACAAACAACGCCGGGACAGTAGCGATCGCAATCGCTGCGCGCGTCACCCCAGCGAGTAAAATCCCATAAGCAGTGAACGAATAACCGACTAAGGTTAAACTCCCTAAAATCAGACTCCCTACCATCAAACGGGGTAACTCCGAGAGGGACATTGAGATCGCAGTCCCGGGTAACGGGAGGATTAAACTCAAGGAAGCGCATCCCAGCAGAGTTGCCAAGGCGATCGCACTAAAAGGGAGGGGATGAAGCGATCGCGTCCCGCGATAGGTTAACAGCAAATAACCAGCAAAAGCAATCCCCCCCACAATTGCCGCCAGAATTCCCAAAAAACCTTGCATGGGAGTTGCGGCAAACATCGGAGGAACTTTTAAGGCGAATAAACTGCCAATGGTGACAATCGTCATCGCCGTAATTCGGGTTTGATGGGGACGATATCCCCAGAATTTCCAGGCCCCAAGGGTGGTTAAAATCGGATAGATCAGGAAAAATCCCACCACCACCCCAGGGGGAATTTGCCAACAACTCATGGCGATCGCCTCCCACGCCACAAACAGGGAGAATCCACTGAGGATAGCAGTCTTTAATACCTTGGTATTTTCTCCCCTGAATATCTTCTTGAGGTCTGCTCCCATTTGTGGATAATAAAACTTTCCTAGCAGAGGGATAGCCGCAACGGAAGCAACGGCCTGTATCCAGAAAATCAACTGCCAATTCCCCGGTGTCTGGGGAAGCAATCCGCCCCATTCAATTACCCCGAGAATGAATTGTTCCTGGAACATCATCTCGACAAAAAGGGGAAACAACGCTAACTGCACCGCAGCCAGCATCAGCAACCATAACCCGGAATGAATATAAGATAATCGCATAATGAATTGGCAGGATTTTAGTAATTTTCATGCCCTAAATCAGAGAATTTGAGCAAGGGTTAGCGCGGGTTATAACGAGTCTAAATCCTGATGACTATCGAATGCAGAAGTGGGAGCATCTTGCTCCCTAATAGCAGGAGGGAGCAAGATGCTCCCACTCCCTTTTTCTTGTCCCCTGAATGTCATCGGATACCTATCCTATAGTCCCCTACGCAATTTATTATTCTAAACTCTGACTGCCGACTTCTACGCCACTGCTGCCCTCAAGAACTGCACCAGTAAAGTCGGTACCATTCATATTCGCACTCACTAAAATTGCATCTTGCAAATTTGTACCACTGAGATTGGCATAACTGAGGTTACTACTAAACAAATTTGTCTCAATCAAAATGGCATTTTGAAGGTCAGCGCCGGTTAAATTGGCACCCATCAGATTAGCGTGGCTGAGAGTGGCTTTTCGCAAATTGGCCCCAATCAAATCTGCCCCCCGTAAATCTAACCCGGTGAGATCCGCACCACTGAGGTCACAGTTTCGACATTCATTCCCAGTTTGTAGCTGCAAGAGGTGATCGGGGTTAGCACTCAAGGCCAGATCGGGGAATATCCCCAGTTGAATCAATCCGATGGCTGTTATTCCTGTGATTCGTTTTAACATAGCTTCACCCTGAATAAAAGGGAAACGAACGGACTTTTTCCCTCTAAGTTAAATCGGTTTCATTGGGAAAAACCGGATCTTGTGCCAGTTTTTCATGGAGGCGGTTGCGCTTTTCGATCGCATCGGTACAGGAGGGGTCAACTTCGAGAGCCACGCCGTAGGATCTCGCAGCTTCTGGATAGCGGTGTAATTTCTCCAAGCATTCTCCACGGCGCAACCAAGCGGGGGAATGGGTAGGTTTCATTTGGATCACCGTATCATAAGCGGCGATCGCCTGGGGATATTGACCAATTTTGCTCAGGACTCTCCCTCGTTTCATCCAGGGTTCATAATGGTTGGGCCAGATGGCGATCGCCTGGTCATAAGCCACAATTGCATCAATATACCGTTGAGCTAATGAGAGTAAATCCCCCCGTTTCATCCAAGCTTGAGCATCGTTGGGTTTAACTTCGAGCACTTTCGCAAAAGCATCAAGGGCTTCTGGATAACGTTCGAGTTTTTCCAACACTTCTGAGCGCTTCACCCAGGACCGATACAGAAACATGGGTTCTTGGGTAACTTGTACAACTTTTTCATAAGCCGTCAGGGCTTCTTCATATTTTTTGAGTTGCTCTAAAGCCAGTCCTCGGTGATACCAAGCTTCGGGAAAATTGGGCTGAATTTGAATGGCATTACTCAGGGCTTGAATGGCATCTTTATAGCGGCCCAGCCCATACAGAGCCATGCCGCGCCCTAACCAAGCGGTGGATAAATTGGGATTAATTTTAGTGGCTTGGTCAAAGGAGGTTAAAGCCAGTTCATACTGACCGGCATCAGAGAGGGCAATGCCTCGATTCATCCAAGCTTCGGGCCAGTTGGGATGTAATTCAATGGCTTTATCAAAACAGCCGATCGCCGCTTCTACCCATTGATGTTTGAGGGCGCGGCCTTTATAAAACCAGACTAAGGGATTGCTGGGGGCAAATTGAATCACCCGATCAAAGGAGGCGACGGCTTCGGTATAGCGTTGCAACTTTTCCAAGGCGACGCCGCGATTAAACCAGGAGGCGGCATTTTCTGGGACCAGTTGCAGGGTGCGATCGTAAGCGGTGATGGCTTCGCTATAGCGTTGCAGGCGATCGAGGGCGACTCCTTGATTGAACCAAGCGGCGGGGTTTTGGGGGTCCAGGGCAACGGCTTGTTGTAAGGAGGTTAGGGCCGGTTCCGGGCGATCGAGGGCCAGGAATGTCAGACCTCGGTAATACCATCCGCTAGAGAGTTTGGGTTTGAGTTTGACGACTTTATTGAAGGCGGTAACAGCGGATTTGTATTGTTGGAGTTCTAAGAGCGATCGCCCTCGGAAATACCAAGCTTCATATTGGTTGCTATTAATTTCTATGCCTTGATCCAAAGATGCCAAGGCTTCCTGATATCGGCTTAAATGAAACAAACACCGACCTCTGAAGGTCCAGCCCCAATAATCATCGGGGTTAACTTGAATCGCCCCATCATAACCGGCGATCGCCTCTTCATAGCGATGTAGATTCATTAGGGCCGTGCCGCGTTTCAGCAAAGCCCGATGCATGGTGGGCTTTTTTTGAATCGCTTTGTCATAAAATGTAACGGCCCCGGCATAATTTTTTTGTTCATACAGTCGGTTCCCTCTTTCATAGTCAGAACCGGCCCCCAGTAAGTGGTTGACCCAGGACCACACCGGGGCAATCGGTCTCGCCGGAGGTGAACTTTCCGGGGGCGATGGGGGTGGGGTTAACCCTTCGGGGGGCTGCAATTCGTCAAATTGGGTCATAATTAACGAGGGCTAGGTTCTCAACAGAGGACAGACGACGGGCGATCGCCCAAAGACTGACTAGATATTTTTTCCCGGCGATCGGCGATTAATCCAGGGTGATAAGCGTGAACGACTG
>NZ_JAMXOT010000398.1 GCF_024220515.1 Oscillatoria sp. HE19RPO | reverse complement strand
GTAGAGGCGATTCGAGAATCGCCAGTCCATCGGATTCATCAAACAATCAATCTCATATTCTAATCCATTGTGTAGAGGCGATTCGAGAATCGCCAGTCCATCGGATTCATCAAACAATCAATCTCATATTCTAATCCATTTAATTGCCACTTAACCTGATGTAGGGGCAATAGATTTATAGACTACCCCTACAACCGGCACCGAGTGATTAGAGATAAGGTTTAAAGTTCCCGAATCACGGTTTTACCATCAATCACTTCACCGACTAACACCACATCGGCAACCCCAACAAATAACCCATTTTCCAACACTCCGGGAATATTGTTCAGAGTCTTTTCTAATTCCGATGGATTGTCAATACTATCAAATTTGACATCAATCACCAAATTCCCTTGGTCCGTAATCACGGGTCCAGCTTTCTTCACCCCCATCCGCAATTCCGGGACTCCGCCTAACTTTTTAATCGCCGCCATTACCGGCGTCATTGCCATCGGCAATACTTCTACAGGTAACAAAAAGGTAGACCCCAATTTATCCACCAATTTAGACCCATCAACGACAACAATAAATATATCCGCCAGAGAATCGACAATTTTCTCGCGAGTATGTGCTGCACCCCCGCCTTTAATCAGGTTTTTCTGAGGATCAACTTCATCAGCACCATCAATGGCAATATCAATGCGATCGACTTCATCCAAAGTCGTTAAAGGAATCCCAAACTCTTTCGCCAGCACTGATGCTTGAAACGAAGTCGGAATCCCTTTAATATCTTTTAAATCTCCATTTTTCAGCCGTTCCCCGAGGAACTGAATGGTATAAGCCGTGGTAGAACCCGTTCCTAATCCCACGATGGAACCGGATTTCACTCGTTGCGCGGCTGCCTTGCCGACTTCCTGTTTCATGGCATTTGCTGTACTCATCAGATTCACTCCTATGTTTGCCCCTCTGGGACAGAACGACAGTTAAACTAAACTCCACTGTCAAATTTACCCTGTTCCTGTCCCCATCGCGCATTTTTTCCCGTCCGGATGACTGATCCCGCCCAGGGTGATATTATCAATGAGTGTCGATGTCTAAGGGATGGTGGCTCAGATCACCCCGGGGTTCCGCACCTATTTCCAATCGTTTCTCCCGCTGTAAAGTTAAGATGAAAATTGCATTTATAGACCCTTCCGATTGGGATTACCGGGTAGAAAGCGCCTATCAGATGCCAATGGGTGGTTCCCAATCTGCCTTATGTTATTTAGCGGAAAAATTGGCACAACAGGGTCATGAAGTGTTTGTGTTTAATCAAACCTCTAACCCAGGGATTTCACGGGGTGTAAACTGTTTGGCTTTTCCCTTAAATCAAATGTCTGAAACATTGCGCCGATCGCTGGATGTGGCAATTATCTTAAATGTGGCAGGCAAAGGTATCCCACTCCGGCAATTCTTCGGGGAGAAAATTCGCTTAATTTTGTGGACTCAACAGCTTCCCACCCTCAACGCAATGCAGCCGTTAGAAAATCCGGCGGAACGAAATGTTTATGATGGATTTGCCTTTGTCAGTGAGTGGCAGCGACATCAATTTGAAGTAGTTTTTAACATTAATTCCGAGCGCAGTGCGATTCTCAGAAATGCCATTGCTCCCGCCTTTCAAAACCTCTTTCCCCCCAAAACTTCTATTCTCTCCCATAAATCTCATCCCCCCATTCTCGCCTATACCAGCACTCCCTTCCGAGGATTAGATTTACTCTTATCAATTTTTCCCAAAATTCGCCAAGCCGTCCCCGGAACCCTTCTCAAAGTTTTCTCCAGCAAAAAAGTCTATCAACTGCGGGAAGATATCGATGAATCCGTCTATGGTTCCCTCTATCAGCGCTGTCGGGACATGGAAGGAGTAGAATATTTGGGGTCAGTTTCTCAACCAGAACTCGCTCAACAATTGCGTTCTGTTTCGCTATTAACCTATCCCAATACCTTTAAAGAAACCTCTTGTATTGCGGTGATGGAAGCAATGGCAAGCGGATGTCGGGTGGTGACGAGCAATTTAGCGGCATTGACTGAAACTGCTGCCGGTTTTTGTCCCTTAGTTTCTGTTGAGGATGTGCAGGGATTTTCTTCTGTCAGGGATTGGCAATTTTCTTTAAGAACCGATTGGCAAAATTATGCGAGTCGGTTTGTTGAGACAACGGTGCAGGCGATCGCAGATTTGCAAGGGTTCAATGCCGAATCCCAACTGCAAAAACAGGTGGACTATATCCATCATTCCTGTACTTGGGAGGTGCGCGCCACTGCCTGGATTGACTGGTTGAGTCACCTCTGTGGATTGAATAGTCCCTCCGTTCCTCCCACGGCTGAAACCCTCACCCAACAAGCGGAACTTGCCTATCACCAAGGACAATTACACCGGGCACTGACCCTCTGTCAACAATCCCTCAAACTCCATCCAACTCTGACTCAAACCTATCAAATTTTAGGGGATACGTTCCAGGATGCGGGGAAACTCCTAGAAGCAAGTCGCGCCTATGGAACCGCTCTCAAACTGTTAGAAACCAGCAAGGTTGATAGCACCCAATGCCGCTTACTCCGGGACAAATTAGGACAAATTCTGGAGGAACTGGGCGAGACTGAAGCGGCGATCGCCTTGAAACAACAACCCGCACCCTCAAGGGTGGGGCTATACGGACAAAGCCTGCCTACGCAGGCTGAAGAGTAAAGTAGGTGATAAATCCGATACTGATGGGACTGCGGTTTCGGGCGCTATGTTATCTGGTTGATGAATGTGGCGTGGATATCCAAGCCTTTTCCTGAACCCCTCAACAAACCGGAGCGATCGCCCATTGACACTCGACCCTACTGCCTAGCGCCAATAGGCGATCGCTCAGTTCACTTGAAAGAGATTATTCAGCCGTTGCCAGTTCGCCATTGCTACGATTGCGACGACGAGTCAAGGCATTAAACACCATTTGACCGATCGCCTTAATCAAGTTACCTTCGAGTTCCTTAAACATATTCATGTTCAACCCGAATGCATGATTGGCTTCATCCACAATGCGATCGGCATCCGCATCATCAATCGGCAAATTGTTCATCGCTTCACGATACTGAGTTTTGAACGCCTTCTCATCCGTAATCTGCTCAAACTCATAGAAAGCGGTGCCATCGCCCTCTAAATTCATCGCCCGTTGAGCAATTCCCTTGAGGATTTGACCCCCGGACAAATCGCCCAAATACCGGGTGTAGGAATGTGCCACCAACAGTTCCGGTGCCGTTTCCGACACTTCCCGGATCCGCTGAATATAGGCTTGAGCCGCCTCAGAAGGAGCCACCTGCTCCCGCCAGTTGCTGCCATAGTAGAAGGCTAAATCTTGCTCTAAACTCGCCTTGCGGTTCAGTTCAGGAAAGTAAATCTGAGACAGAATCGGGTGATTGCGGTGCCGTTCCATTTCCTCTTCCATCGCCGAATAGACGAAGTAGAGATTCCGCACCAGAGTCCGATAAGAGCTTTTCTCAACCGTTCCTTTTAAAAAGCACTTGACAAAACCCACATTTTCTGCCATGCTGTGAGACTTTTTCGTGCCTTCACGCAGTTTTGTTGCTAAATTGCTACTCATTCGCTTCCTTTACTTTCCAACTTTAATAAAACAGCGGGCCTATCGCCTTCGCAAGAGGCCATAAAAAATAACCTCTAAAGGGTTACCTTAGACTGAATCGATGAGAATTTTCGTTAAGTTTTTTAAAGTTTCTTGGGGACCCCAGGGGGACTTCGGAGTGAAAACGGGGACTCTTCGATTCTACATCCCAAGGTTCAAGAGCTTTTCAGGAATTTAGGGGGTTGACGGATGGAGGGTATCACTATCCTTTATTTATTATGGATGAGTGCCGTCAAGGGACTGCTCCCTAATCCTCATCCAGCCACTCAAAAATAGTCCTCAAATCTCGATATCCACTCACCACCCGCACTACCTCAATTCCGTCAGCAATCCCCCGATAGAAAATCAGATAATCTTCCACCGGAAAACTCCGCAGAGGCGGACTGATTTGGTCCCATCGGCGTCCCATATTCGGAAAATCGGCCAGCCTTTGACATTGTTCAATGATCTTATCAATCAAACGAACAGCCGCCGCCGGACTAAGCTGTTCCAGGTAAGTGGCAATTTCTGTGATATCGTGGAACGCCGCATCGGATAGAATATAAACACTCATTGCTCTTGAGACCGACTGATAATCTTTTCCCGCAGCTCTCGAAGGGCGGTTTCCCCATCAATCCCTTCACCGCGATCCAGGGATTCAATGCCTACAGTAATTTTTTCCTGCAATTCCGCTAACTTTTCCTGATAGCGCTTTTCTCGGTCCTCCAGCAACTGCAATGCCGCTGCCACCACTTCACCCTCCGAAGCATATCTGCCACGGTTGACGGTAGCGCGAATAAATTCCTGTTGTGTGGGGGTCAGGGAGATATTCATAAACCATACTCTCTGCTAGGCGATCGGTTTAATTTTATCATGTTTTTGGTCATTGGTCATTGGTCATTGGTCATTGGTCGTTTGTTGGTGGGTGGAACAGGGTTGGGTTAATCAATGCCTAGACTTCTAATATATGCTTGCATCAACCCCACCCCATCAAACAAAACGGTCTCCGCTTCACTGGTTTTCAGTAAATTGCGTCGGTTTAAAGATTCTAACCCATTGATTAAATCCATTAAGGAGAGGTCGAGGTCTTGCTTTAACTGATTTTTCGACATGGGGTTTGGAGACTGACTTAATTTGACCATGATTTGTTGTTCCAGAGGAGACAATCGGTTAAAGATATCCCCGAGTTGGGATTTCATGTTGGCGGTTAAAATTATTCCTTCTTCCGCTAAAAAGTCCGAAACTTTACCAGAAAACATGGTTTTAATTAAATCGGCGACTTCTTGGAGATAAACCGGGTGACCTTCATACCGCTGGATCAACTGGGACCAACTTGACTGGTCTTTTAAACCGCGATCGCTCAGAATACTGGTCTGGGTTAATCCTGGTAATTTTAAAATCTGCACTGGATCTAATTCCCCAGCTAACCCAATCATTTCTTGACATTGCTCCTGAGTGATTAAAATTAAATGACTGTTATGTTCAATTTCACCTAGCCGATGAAATAGGGCCTTGTATTCTTGAAAGCGGCTTTGATACTGTCCGGCTAATTTTCCGGGTTTAAATAACTCTTGGATGTCATCAATAATTAACAAACTTTTACAGGTTTTCAAGGCTTTGAATAACTCCAGAAGGTTAATTTCGCTAAACCTTAAGTCAGCATGAGCAACCTTGGTTAAAAACTCGGTAATTAGGGTATTTAAACTGGGTTCAATCTTGATACTTTTCCAAATCACTGCATCAAACTGTTGCAGATTCAGGTCTACAAACCGCTTGACTAGAGTGGTTTTCCCGATTCCCGGTAATCCAACAACCGAGATGAGGCGAGTATTTTGAGCCAGGATCCAATCAGATAGGGTTTGCAGTTCCAGGGTGCGATCGTAAAACTGGGTAATTTTGGGGGCCAGGGTTAAATTTGAATACCGGGTTTGGTTGTTGGGGTCTTCTTGATCGGTGATCGACGGGTTTGGATTGGTTTGATGATGCGGCGTACACCAATTAATTGGACTGTTGACTAAACCTACAAACTGGGGTGAATTTATAACTCGCTCAAGTGTCCAACAAAAATTCCCTTTTTTAATATCTTGATTTAACTGCTCAGATAAGTGTTTAAATAACTGACGACTTACATCCCCGATATAGTTTTCATCATAGCCAAATTCATTAGCAATTTGGCTGTAAGTTTGCCCCTTCCACAAACCTTGAACCACCGTTTTCTCTAAGTCATTGAGATGCTTTCCCCGTTGCTGCTCGACGAGGCGATCGACCAACTGCAACACTTCTGCTACTGTCATAGAGCTTATGGTGGGTAAGGGTTTGACCAATTGTAGCACAATTTTTTCCTAGAAAATCAGGTTTTTTCGGGCGTGGTCTTAACATTTTGTTACAAACCAACCTAGAAAATCAGTTTTTTTCGGGTGGCACGGTTCAGAAGAGGTGATTTAGGATACGGGGAGATACAACGTAAACCGACTGAGGAAAAGATTATGCCTGAGTTACGAGATTTACTCAAGGGGTTAGCAAAGGATCTTCTGGGTGATGGCGGCAGGATGTCAGAGGAGGACTTTGAGAAGATCTACCTGGAAATAGAAGCTAAGGTAGATAATGAACCCCCTCCTCGTTTCGCCTTTATTGGTGAGTGTGGAGTAGGAAAATCCTCTACCCTTAATGCCTTATTTAATGCAGGGTTTGAGGTAAGTCATACCCAAGCCTGCACACAAAAGCTTCAAGGAGTAGAAGTATCAGTTAGTGAAGTTTCTGGTGTTAATGGAGGATTAGTTGCTTATGATATGCCGGGATTAGGTGAAAGTCAATTAAAACAAAGAGAACATATTGAACTGTATGAACAAGTGTTAAAAGACGTAGATGTTGCTTTGTGGATTTTAGATGCACAGAATCGGGCGATCGCCTCTGTACAGCAATATTTGCAAACCGAATTGAAAGCAATTCATCCTCGACTTTTGGATCGCATGGTAATTGCGTTAAATAAGGTAGATTTAGTTCATCCGGGTGCCACAGCGTGGATTGATATCGCTAACTTGCCCAGTGAAGAACAAGAAAAAAACATTGAAGGAAGAGTCCGAGATGTTAAAAAAAGAATTCGGGAAGTCTTACCCAATTGGAAAGGAACCATCGTAGGCTATTCTGCGAACCGCCGCTATAACTTGCCTCAACTTTTTGATGCCATGATGGATGCAGTACCGAATAAAAGAAAATGGGTAGTTGCATCTCGGAAAGCCTTGGCTGATTTTCTGGAATTAGTCGATCCTGAACTATTACCCCCAGAAAAAAGACGACAAAGAGCAATTAATAAACAGCCTCGCCCGGCAAAAATGTCAGATTTAATTGCTAGTATGCCGCCTGAAGAACTTGCTAAATTTGCGGCAGACAAAAAAACCTTTTTAGCATGGTTACAGAAAGAAGGACTTTAAGTCACGATTCAAGGATAATCTACTTATTTCATTAAGGAGGAATAACCATGACATTCGTTTCTAACCAAAATGAGATTCCTAAAGATAAAGCCGATGCAATCAGAGCTAGGTTGCGACAAAGAATTGACGCAAAATTAAATGAAATGAGTGATTATGAAGTTAGCATTTTAGACAAATCAGAAAGAGATTTCAGGGATTTTGTTGCTGAAATCTTCAAGTCAATTGCAGCTACTTTGGGATATATTATTGGAGTAGTTGTGGGAACGGTTTCAGAGATAGTAGATGGGGTTAAATCAGGGTTTAAAGGGGGATTTGATGAAGGACGCAGAAAAAGATATTGAAACATAAGCAGAATCAGCATATAACCTTTTGACATCAATTGGTTTAAGCCATGAGTGAATGGATAGCCTTTCCTTTTCCTAAATGCCCCAATTGTGGTAAACAATGGGGCAAGAATTATCATCGTAACTGTCTTTTCAATGGACAACTTCTAGTTGAGCCATATCAAAGACAGGTAAAGTGTGAATTTTGTATAGAACAATGGCATATTCTGAATAGTAAATTTTACTGCTCTTGTGGATATCAATTTTACTCCTCAGAAGTAGAAGATGCCCTGTCTACCAATCAATTATTAAGACAGCGTTTAATGAAGAAATTAGAAGAAATGGATTTTTATGAAAAAAGTATGATCTCTAAATCCACCAATTCTTTTGAGGATTGGATATACGGAATTAGTTATGAGATAGGTAATCTTTTAGGTACGACGGTTTCCAAAGCACAAGAATTAATTAAAAACTTCTTTGATAAATGGTCATTTTAACATTAGACCTAAAACCTTATAAAATCGCGATCCTTTTAAATCTGCACGAGAGACGATGAGAACAGGTCGCATTTTTGCAGCTAATCCCAAATCGACCAGCCAGACTTCACCGGGTTTCGGGCTCATCGATTAAATCTAATACCTCCTGTTCGACGAGGCGCGATCGCATGATATCCAGAAGGTTGCGATCGGCCCTTTTTGTCATCTCAGCCCTGTTCTGGCGTACTGCTTCCTTAACTCTAATCTGAGAGACTAGCTCGCTATAGCAAGTCTAAATCATTCTGACATACAGAGAGCGAGCAAGATGCGCGCACTACAAGACTGAAAGTCTTGGATCCATTGTCAAATTCATTTAGACTTGCTATATTTCAATAGGGTCTCTTGTGGCTCGCACTCCTCAAAAAAATCTTTTATCTTTTTGAGAAACGGTTAAATTCTCAACGATGAACAGTGAATGTATTTATTTTTCCCATGAAAAATAAATGAATGGCCAATATTAAAGTCGGAGGCAAAGTTTCAATGAGCCAGCTAATTAAAGCTAATAAATCTGGTGATGTAGGTAATAAAAAGAGGATGTCCACTGATGCCGTTCTTTACAAAAATGGGTTATTGAATATAGAAACATACAGTCAATCTAAACATCCGACTGAAGGTCTTAGAGGTCACGTTCTTGTAATTTGCGTAGACGACACCAGCAAAGCAATCTGGGTTAGTAAAGATTACAAATGCACCACACGCGGGGGTAGGTTAGATCCTTTCTGTGCGAGTGCTGGAACTAATGCTTGGCAAGAACAATTCCCCGAGGCGGTAGGTCAACACACTACCTCTCTGAATATTGTTCATTCTGAGGAGGGTTTGGGAAATGTTCGTAATAACATACTTCAGGCAATCAAAACTTACACAGAAATTTCCCAAGAAATTGCAACCGAGATCAAAAAATTAGGGATCTAATAGGTGAAGCTCTGTAGGTTAACAACCTGTAATTAAAACAGGTCAACACCTGCTGGACTGACAAAAGTTGGTCATCGAAGCAGCCAAGGGCTGATGGGCAAGGGAATTGAGTTGATTGACAAGAGTGAACGGATCTAGCATTTGAGATAGCTACCTTGACTTGAAGCATGATCTCTTCTGGTAGGCTGTCCAATTTTCGCTCTAGCCTCACGGTGGGTACCGACCCCAACCCTTGAACATTCGCTACAGAATCGCGATTCAGAAAGGGTAGTTTTGGGAGTACCACCTCGTAGGGACTCCCGCGATTTTGACTGGTTAGGGGAACATAGACTACCAATGCTCTGGGCGGATTTGGATCTGCACGAGAGACGATGAGAACAGGTCGCATCTTTGCGGCTAATCCCAGATCGACCAGCCAGACTTCACCGGGTTTCGGGTTCATCGATTAAATCTAATACCTCCTGTTCGACGAGGCGCGATCGCATGATATCCAGAAGGTGGCGATCGGCCATTTCTATCCTCTCAGCCATGTTCTGGCTTACTGCTTCCTTAACTCTAAGCTGAGAGATGGATTTAAACTGGAGCATTTTAGCCAAGCGCGATGCAAAGCATTTTAATCGTGTCATCATTTTCTAATCCCTTTTTGGAGAGATATAATCGCTTATTAAACATCTTAATTCCCCAATATTATGCAATTTCCAGAAGTTTGGCAACAATACGACTTTACCGAATCTGAATTATTGTCAATGGGTTGGCAGTTTCCCTACGATTATGTCCTGAATCTGAACTACTACTGGGAACTCAACGGCAAAGGTTCTGCTTCTGAAGTAGCATCGGTTGACCAACCCCTGAAACTGATTCTCTGTTCTTGCATTCGGCTGGATGTCCAAATCAACCCCAACCTAGAAACAGAGACTCAACCTCCCCAAACTCTGGGTACGATTGTGGGATGGGGGCAAGTTACGCCTTCTCCTTGGTTGGAAAACCTCGCGCTTCCCGCTTCGGATTGGACTCATTTGTTTTTTGAGATTGGTGGCAACAATAAAATTGAAGCGGTGATGCGATCGCTCTCCATTGAACCCCTAACCCAACCCGCTCTCGCCCCATTAGGTCGTTAACCCAATGCTAAAATAAAACAGGGCTTAAGATTCATCACCTAGTTATTGCTCTCCCCTTCAATTATGACCCAAACTTTCCCGATAGAGCGGACTGTAAAAACCTTCAGCCAACTGCAAACCGAATTTAATCTCCAGCGTAGTACCGATGACCAATTTTTCCCAGAGTGGTTAAACCTGGATAATAGTCTGACTGACTCCGAGCAACAAATCCTGGATGGAATTCAGCAAAAATACTTTTATCAACTCTCTGATGGTCAACTGGGGGAAGAAACGATTAAATTAATTGTGTTGTCCCCCCTCCTGGATTTGGCGGGATTTTTTGAGCCTCCCTTTCGGTTTACTACGGAACCCACTGTGCAAATTACGGCTGAACGGGAGGAGATAATTTATCGGGGTCGGATTGATGCCTTGGTTCTGTTGGAAAGGCTGTGGGTGGTGGTGATTGAATCTAAGGAAACCAGTTTTTCCTTAGAAATGGCTTTGCCGCAAACTTTAGCTTATATGCTGGCTCATCCCAATCCCCAACGCCCGGTTTTTGGCATGGTTACGAATGGGGGAAATTTTATTTTTGTGAAACTGCAACATCAAGAATTTCCCGAGTATGAATTATCGAGTGTGTTTTCCTTGTTGCCTCGGCGAAATCAACTCTATGAGGTGTTAGAGATTCTCAAACGGTTGGGACAGATGGCGATCGAGTGAACTGTTGTTTGAATTGATGACTGGATTCAGTCCAACCCCTTGATTTAGTTATTAGACCTCTTGCAAAAATCCGGATCGATCCCCCCAACCCCCCTTAAGAACGCCAATCGGCTTTTTAGAATGTTGCAAGAGGTGAATAGACCTCATCCTCAGTTTGCTGAGTCGGTTGCGATCGCTCGCTTTTATGGTTAAATCTTTACTACTGAGGTAGAGACGGGCCGGGTCAGGTCTCTTTTCCTCGCCCTGCTGTTATTTCTGTTGATTGATTCTAACCCCCATGCCAAATATTCGCCGCCGTCCTCCGAATCCTGCTGTAGGCGTCAAGTCGATGCGCTATCAAATCCAGGTTCCTGATGCTGAACCTCGACATATTCTCGAAGAAATCGTTTGGCATAAAGAAATAGAAGTGGATGCCTTGCGCGATCGCCAGCCTTTGCTAGAGTTACAAAAACTCCTCCAGGCAGTCCCTGCACCGAAGGATTTTCTGGGGTCCTTGGTGTCCACCTCGAAACAACCGGCGGCGATCGCTGAAATTAAAAAAGCCTCTCCCAGCAAAGGGGTCATCCGCGAAGACTTCGACCCAGTGGCGATCGCCCAATCTTACCAAAAAGGTGGGGCCGCCTGTCTCTCGGTCCTGACGGATAGTAAATTCTTTCAAGGCAGTTTTGACTACCTCAAAGCGGTCCGGGAGGTGGTTGATTTACCCTTACTTTGTAAAGACTTCATCATCTATCCCTATCAAATTTATCTAGCCCGAGTTAATGGGGCTGATGCGGTGTTGCTGATTGCTGCAATCCTTTCCGATAAAGACTTACAGTATTTTATTAAAATTGCCAAAACATTAGGAGTAACTCCCCTAATTGAAGTTCATACCCTAGAAGAACTGGACAGAGTTTTAGCCCTGGATGGGGTGACCTTAATTGGCATTAATAATCGCAACCTCGAAGATTTTACCGTAGATTTAGCCACCACTTGTCAACTGCTGGAACAACGGCGCGATCGGCTGGAAAATATCATCGTGGTTAGCGAATCGGGAGTACAGACCCCCGATGACCTCAAGCGAGTTGCCGATGCCGGTGCTAAAGCGGTGTTGATTGGGGAAGCCTTTATGAAACAACCGGACCCAGGGGAAGCCCTTGCTGCTATTTTTCCCGAGTAATTGATTGTTGGGGAGCGAATAAAGAGACCTCTCCCCGGCCCTCTCCTAAGAGGAGAGGGAGCTAGAAAGAACAAATATCTGGCCTGTACGGGGCTTTCCGGCTCCCCCTTCCCTCGGAGGGAAGGGGGTTGGGGGGTTAGGTCTCCTCTCACCAACCCAGTCCTCCATTCCCGAGTAATTGATTGTTGGGGAGCGAATAAAGAGACCTCTCCCCGGCCCTCTCCTAAGAGGAGAGGGAGCTAGAAAGAACAAATATCTGGCCTGTACGGGGCTTTCCGGCTCCCCCTTCCCTCGTAGGGAAGGGGGTTGGGGGGTTAGGTCTCCCCTTACCAACCGAATCGCCCTTCAGGAACCATCAAGTTCTATACTAAAACCATGCAATGTCTGATTCCCTAGGAATTGGGCATCCATTTACGGGAGACCGCTGCATCAAGATATGGAACCCATTCCTCTTCCTTCCCCGATTCACTATGAACTGCTGCTGCAACTGTTGGAACGGCAAACCCTCTATGCGGTAAATCAGAATCCCTCCGCTAGGGAACAGGTACAACAACTGATTGTGACCCTCAGAAAAGCCCAAAGCCAACAGAAGCAGCTAGAGTCCAAGTTTCAGCGCGAAAATATCCCAGTAGAACACCGTTGGTCCCTTAACGAAGTCGCTGCTGCGAAGACCCCGGGAAATTCGGCCCATCCTGAGTAAGCACCAAGCCCTTGCATCTAATCCCGTAACCCAGTAGAATCAAAGATTCGGGTGAAAGCGCATTCAGCAACAGCACTCGCCGGTACAGAGCCTGACGGGAGGCATCTATCGGAACTCCTCACACTTAAATTTAATTGCATTAGGACGAGATTCAATGGACGACAAGCTGATGCTAATGATTCCTGGCCCTACTCCGGTGCCAGAACAAGCATTGAGAGCCTTAGCCAAACATCCCATAGGCCACCGGAGCAAAGAATTTGAGGCAGTCATCGCCGAGGTGACCGAAAATTTGAAATGGCTGCACCAAACTCAAAGCGATGTCTTGATGCTGACGGCATCGGGAACTGGCGCGATGGAAGCGGGAATCATTAACTTCCTGAGTCCAGGCGATCGCGTGATTGTCGGCAGCAATGGTAAATTTGGGGAACGCTGGGCACAAGTGGCCAAAGCCTATGGCCTCACCGTAGACAACATCACTGCTGAATGGGGACAAGCGTTGGACCCCGAGAAATTCCGGCAAAAGCTGGAAGCGGATACCAACAAAGAAATTAAAGCCGTCATCGTCACCCACAGCGAAACTTCCACTGGGGTTGTCAATGACCTAGAAACCATCAATCGGCACGTTAAAGCTCACGGTCAGGCTTTAATTATCGTCGATGCCGTCACCAGTTTAGGGGCGATGAATGTGCCGGTAGATGCTTGGGGACTGGATGTGGTCGCCTCGGGCTCACAAAAAGGCTTTATGATTCCCCCGGGACTGGGATTTGTCTCTGTCAGCGCCAAAGCATGGGAAGCCTACAAAACGGCCAAACTGCCGAAATTTTATCTGGATTTAGGCAAATACAAGAAAGCCACGGATAAAAATAGCAGTCCGTTTACGCCGCCAGTTAACCTGATTTTTGCCTTGCAAGCCACCCTGCGGATGATGAAGCAGGAAGGGTTAGAGAATATCTTCAAACGCCATGAACGGCAAATGAAGGCCACTCGGGCAGCAGCAACGGCAATGGGATTGAAACTCTATGCGCCGGATGATGCAGCAGCGCGATCGATTACCGCTGTGGCAACTTCCGATGCGGAACAAATTCGGTCCATTGTCAAGAAACGGTTTGATATCGTGATGGCAGGAGGACAGGACCACCTCAAGGGTGAAATCTTCCGGATTGGACATTTGGGATTTGTCAGCGATCGCGACATTCTCACCGCCATTGCTGCCCTAGAAGCCGCCTTGCAAGAAATGGGTAAGGCAACAGCTACAGTCGGTGCCGGTGTCGCCGCTGCCGCCAAAATTTTAGGGGAATCCTAACCCACCCCCACCCAACCCCTCGTTCCCAGGCAGAGCCTGGGAATGCTCTAATGGAGGCTCTGCCTCCTAATACTCCCTACCCCTGAATTGGTGTATTGGTAGGGGCGCAATGCTTGCGCCCTGGGGTGAAACCCGTTTCGCCCCTACAGGCATCGGTTTTAGCTCTTTCCCTGTGTATTGGTAGGGGCGCAATGCTTGCGCCCTGGGGCGAAACCCGTTTCGCCCCTACAGGCATCGGTTTTAGCTCTTTCCCTGTGTATTGGTAGG
>NZ_JAMXOT010000045.1 GCF_024220515.1 Oscillatoria sp. HE19RPO | reverse complement strand
CCGACAGGAGAACCCGGACTATTTTTCTAGGGGATCCGTACAATCTCGGACACCCAGTTTTCAGATCAAACTGATGGATGAAAGCCCAAAACTTCGATGAGAAACCGGATTCCCGATCCCCACGACCGGGTAGGCTCCGGATGAGCTAGGTCTCTGGTATCGTCAAGGGAAGAAAAACCTGGTTTTTTGATAAATAGTTTACTGATGTGCCAGAAAATAGGGCGGTGAGACCTGATTTTTGGTCCTATAACTTGAGCCCTGAATGAAGGCCCCAGGACTGGCTAGAGGATTCAATCAAAAGGAGAATAAACCTGTTTTCACGGCCCAGATTTCGTGTTCCTGGCCAGGAATTTAGTCAATAACCCCGGTTTTAAAAATCTTTACCGATGAGTTCGCAAGGGGTTTTTATCTCCGTAATTTCACGGGACCCTTAGCGCTCCTTGAACGAGAACTCTTAACCGACTAATCCGGGTCAAGAGCATCCGGAACCAGGGAAGAGCCCCAGAGAGCTTTACCCTCTCCAGATAAAACTTTACCCAATTTTTATCTTTCCGGCTTCTTGTCTCATTGGTCCAGTCAGGGTTGGGTTATATAATTTTTTTAGATGGAATCTATAGAGCAGTAGCTTTACTAAAGATTTACACGGATTTTCCTGTTATCTAGGGAACAATAGGATTGATATCATATCAATGATTTTATAGCATCCTCCTTTAGAGATAAGCTTTCAATAGGAACTGCACCACTTGTAGAGACTCTAAAGGGGATGACGAGAGCTGCTCTTGAATCCCATACTTTAAGAATGCGAAACCCTGACCCAGGTTTTCCGTCTTCGAGCAGGTAGGGGGGGAGTTTAGGGGTGAGTGGTTTTCCAGATATTCCGTTTGTGGAGGGCTGGAGAGTCATAGCGTCATCGAAGCATAACCCGCCTGAGTCAGAGTTACCGGGTTACATCCAGCGGTTTAGAAGTCCTGACTCGCCGATAGAGCAATCAGTCTGGCGATCGCGATTATTCCCTCGCGGACAATTTTTTTGGGGGGGGGCTTCATAAAAGTTAACCTCGGATTGAGGGAGACTGGAGAAATTGAAGGATGAAATTCAGGATAATTTTGAAGCATTTAAACGTCATTCTATTTAGTCTATACAGGAGAGGAACCCATGAATCTTAAACAGCTATTACAAGTCGCGATCGCTGGAGTTGTAGCCACCTCTGTCCCCCTAATCAGCGCTCAAAAATCGGTGGCTCAGTCTGCGGCACCCCTGAGTTCCTTTCAGTGTCAGATTTCTGAGGATCAACTCTTCGTTACCCTAGCGGTTCGCCAAAATGGACAGGTGTCTGACCCGATGATCGTCTGGAAAACTGAGGAATTTAGCGGTGCAGGATACACCCCGGAACGCCGCTGTACAGAAGTCACAAACCGGCTCAATAGCTTGTTACAGGAAAATAACCAGAGTTTACAGGGACTGTACATGACGGCAGGATTAGTTAATGGTGAGGCGGTCCTTTGTGCCGTTAGCAGTACGCGATCGGGTTGTAACACTAGAAATGTGCTGTTTACCCTCAACCATGCCAACCGTCGTAACCCGAGCCAAATGTTAAGAAATCTGGCCAGTTCTGGGGTCGTGGGTAGCGGCAACGCCATTCAAGAGTCGGGGGGACAACCTTATGTGGATTTAGACATCTTAGTTAATCAATTGTTCTAATCCTCCTATCCTCGAACGTTGTACAAAGCATTTTGCTGGAAATCGCCCTCGTTTTGGCGAGCTGGAATGGCACGATTTCAGTCGATGGGTCCAGTCAGGAAAGAGAACCGAATTATGAGTCTGAAAAAAATGGGCCGATGGGTTGCAGCCCTTTTACTGGCAACCCCAGGCAGTTTACTCCTATCCCCCAGCAGTATGGCGTCATCCCCCACTTCAGTGGTGTCTTTTGAATGCCAGCCTTCGGATAACTTTTATACGATTCGAGCGGTCCGAACCGATGGTTCTGTCTCAGAGTCGATGATTTCTTGGAGAAATCAAGACTATCAGACTTCCGATGAATCTCTGGCAACCTGTCAGCAGGTGTCAAACCAACTGAATGCCGTATTGCATAATAATGGCAATAGTCTGAGTGGGTTATATCTCACCGTGGGACGAGTCAATGGCCAGATGGTAGTTTGTGCGGTGAATAGCACTGATGTCGGCTGTAATCGCCAAAATGTTTTGTTTGCCTTCAATGGCAATAACCGCGCCGAACCCGCTAGATTGCTGGCGGGATTGCTCGGGACGGATAGCTTAATTAACCTAGTCGTAGTGGGGAATTTGTTGCAGGATTTTTCCCCCCTGCCTACGCTAATTTTGACCGGGTAGTGGAGATTCTATTTGAACCCCAAGGAGAAAAGAAGTGAGGAAAGCGTATGAGCTTTATCCAGATAGCCCGCGATGCGTGCGGAATGCGGCGCGATCGCCAAGCTTTGCACCGCCCCATCGCGCCCGTTGGTCACTCCGGGAGAGTGTCCATTCGTAAATAACCTAGAGAGAGGCGAAACTTTCTCTAGGTTTTTTATTCAGAAAAATACAGAGAACATATCCCAAGTTACCGGAGCAATTCACGCCCTAGGTAGCTCCCATCACAAAAGCTCTATCATCCTTCGGGTTCCACCCGGATTAAAATTCGTGGGCCGGGGTCTAACTTATCAGGAAAACATGGGCTTGAAGGGTTAATAATTCTCCCGTTAAACCCCTCGATTCAAAACTCTATATTACCCCATTTTTATGCTATTATTTTGTCGATTTCCAACTTATTTGTTGGCCACAACCTTCGCTGTGGCGATGACCTTCGGTCTGCGGATGACCCTGGCCCTCCCCCTGGTGGCGAGTCGCTCCTTAGCCCCGGAACAGGTGAATGCGATCGCCTCCCAAACCACGGTAATTATTGCCCAAGGGTTACAAGAAGGAGACATCGAAGCCCGCCAAGAATGGAATCCCGGATCTGGGGTGATTGTCGCCCGGGATGGCAATACTTACTCCGTCTTAACCGCCCTCCATGTCGTCAGAACCCGAGAAGTGGTTTATGGGGTCAGGACCAGTGACGGCAAAGTGCATCAGGTGGATGATGTGGACACCCAAAGTAATATTATCCCCCTGGGAGAAGAACTAGGCGAGTTCGGCGAGACGATTCAGGGACTAGATTTGGCGATCGTCACCTTTACCAGTAATCAAGACTATCCCATTGCGGTGATGGGAGACTCCCCCCACATCGATCGCGGTGCACCTGTCTATATCTCCGGTTGGCCCAATCCTGACGACGATAGCGCCCGCCGAGTCCGCGAATTCCGAGAGGGAAATCTTACGGACATTGCCAATCCTCCCTCGGATGATGGGGGATACAGCTTGCTCTATACCAATGAGACGAAGCGGGGGATGAGTGGAGGACCCGTTTTTAACCAAGAGGGCGAGTTAGTCGGCATTCACGGACGGGGACGCGCTCAGGAAGACCGCTATTGTGTCGATCCGGAGTTAAGCCAAAACAATAGTTGCGGGATTCAAACCCTGCATTTTATCGATCGCGTTCAACGGGAGCAACTGGCCCTCGCCTTTGCCAAACCTCCGGTGGACCCAGCAGTAATCGCCCACGGTCTGACCAATATGGAACAGGCGGACACCATCGAAGATATTTATAAAGATTTTACCTTCTTGCGATCGCTCCTGCGGGATGGCCCCTCTGGAGGTTGCTCTAGCCTCTTACTGGGAGAACCCTGTAATTGAGGCGCGCTTAATTTCCCCATTTTGGGACCGCTTCCTAGAGAATGAGATGGGAAACACCCTACCCCCTTTCCCCCCTTTATGTGGCATTTTATCCCAGAGACCTTATCCACAGCTTGTTTTATCTGACTCGCATGAAAACCGCTATTGCTGGTGTTGTCGTCTTTCTCGTGACATTGCCCTCCATTAGGGCAACTGCTTCTCCTGCCTGGATGCATAGGGGAGAACCCTCCCAGGCAGAGGACCGGCAACTGCTTCAACCTCCCACAGAAAGTCCCAACGCCTCAGCAAAAAACCGCACCCTCAAGGGTGGGGCTATACAGACGAAGCCTGCCTCCGCAGGCTCCTTGAGAAAACAGGTCTTTGATGACTCGATTGGGGGAGTTGCTCCCCAATCCGGGGATTTCGGGATTCCTTCCCCAGACCTGGATACGGACCCAATGGCTCAAACGACCTCAGTCTCGCAACTCTCCGACGTTCAACCCACGGACTGGGCATTTCAAGCTCTCCAATCCTTGATTGAGCGCTACCGTTGTATTCAAGGCTATCCGGATGGGACGTTTCGGGGAAATCGGGCTTTAACCCGCTATGAGTTTGCTGCCGGTTTGAATGCCTGCCTGGAACGGATAAATGAGCAAGTCGCCAGTGCCGGGGAAGTGATTTCTGGGGATGATTTAACGGCCCTGGAACAGTTGCAACGGGAATTTGCCGCAGAATTGGCAACGTTACAAGGTCGGGTGGAAAATTTAGAACTGCGAACTGCTGAATTAGAGTCGCAACAATTTTCCCCCACGGCAGTGTTGGGGGGAGAAGCAATTTTTGCCTTAACTGGAGGGACTGGGGGAGAACCGCCAGGAGAGGGAGAGAATAATCTGGTGTTTTCTTATCTCGCTCGCGTCGGGGTGGTGGCTTCTTTTACGGGGAGAGATCGACTCCGACTAGAGTTATCTTCGGGCAATTTTAGCGATCGCGGTTTTGCCAATCCGGAGTCTTTTAATACGGATATGGCATTGCTGTCTTATCAAGGTGGATTTAGAGATCGCGTGGTTTTGGATAAGTTAGAATATCGCTTTGCTGTAACGGATCGCGCGGTGGTGACTTTCCGTCCGGTTGGCTTTAGTTTAAGTAGTGTTCTGACCGCTAACTCCGGCTATTTTGATGCCGGTCGAGGTGCCCTATCCCGGTTTGCCGAAGCGAGTCCGATTTTTAAAATTGGCAGTCTCGATGCCGGTGCCGGGGTGGATTGGTTACTGAGCGATCGCGTGCGATTACAGGCGGCTTATGGCACGCGCAATAGTAGCAGTCTGACCGAAGGCGGTGGGATAGCAGGTGCTGATCATAGTGCGACGGGGATACAATTGCTACTCAAACCAACTAATAATGCGATCGCGGGTTTAACCTATGTGAATGCCTACGCCAAAGATGGCCGCCTGGATACTTTCACCGGCAGCTTTCTGGCAGATACGGGCGGGTTTATGGATGAACCGGCTCAGATTAATGCGATCGGGGGTTCCCTGCAATGGCGCTTTCATCCTAACCTCACCTTTGGTACTTGGGGAGCCTGGATGTTCACAAACTCCACCGTTTCCGATGCCTCTGCCACCAGTACCACCTACCTCTTTTCCCTGGGATATTCCGACCCCTTCGGCAGACCCGGAGATTTGCTCGCCTTGCTCGTCGGTCAACCCCCGAAATTAGTGGATGGCACCGATTTACTTCTAGGGGAAGACCCCGATACCTCCCTGCATTTTGAAACCTTTTATCGCTGGCGAGTCAGCGATCGCATTTCTATTACTCCAGGCATGATGTACATCACCAATCCCGAACATAATGCTAATAATGAAGATATTTTTATCGGCACTATTCGCACTACCTTCCGCTTTTAGGAGACTTCTACCCATGTCTAAATCCGTTTCAAATTTAATTATATCCCTGAGTGTATTCCCTCTCCTGTTGGGCCTCTTTTCCTGCGCGAGGGTCATGTCCCAAGAAACCCCACCCTGTCTCGTCGAAGCTAGACCCGGAACCCGTCCTGTTCCCGCTTGTCCCCCCAGACTCCGTGACCGAATTCAACCCACTTTTTCTGAAGAGGAAAGACGAGGATTTGAACAACGGGGATTTGACAATTTTTTACGGGATGCCCTGAATGGGAATAGTGACCCGATCGGTGGCGGAACCATTGGTGGTGGCGTGGAAAGCGATGCCGGACTTGTACCGATTTCTCCAGAAGTTCGGGGGATTGGGCCGATTTTTGACCCGACTGATGTGATTATTCCTCGCGGTGGGGTTAGGGGGCGGTGACATTAACCACTGATTTATAGATTTTTAACCACTGATTTCACTGATTTTCACTGATTGTTGCAAAACTTTACAAAATTTTCTTTAAAAAAAGGAAAATTTGCTTGACAGGGGGGATTGACTCTGATAAATTTTTATTTATAATCGGAGGCTTTGCAAAAATATTATTAGAGTCAATATTTCCATTATGAATATGATATGGCATTCAGTCAAGAAATGCAATCCCCCTCACCCTTTTTTTTTGCCGCGCCTGAGTGGCAGAAAAAAGGGTTCTTGAAGAACTCGGGTTTCTGTGATCTAGGTCATGGGTTCTGGGTCAGGGGAGGGATTACCCAGGACGTTGCACTTAAAAGCGCTAAGGATGGCGATCGCAGATAAATTCAAAGGGTTTATGGCGATAAATCATCCGGGTCGATCCCTTGTTGAAGTAGCAGTTGTGCTAGGCGATCGGCGCGTTGACGTTCAGTTTCAGCGTTTTGACGTTCGGTTTCAGCGCGTTGGCGTTCAGTTTCAGCGCGTTGGCGTTCGGTTTCAGCGTTTTGGCGTTCAGTTTCAGCGCGTTGGCGTTCCCGGTAGGCGACTTCCTCTGGTGTGGGATAGCGGTTTCCCTCTTCATCGTACCAATACAACCACTCTCGCTGAGTGCGATCAAACGTCCCCAACCCGCGTCCAATTCCCAATCCAATTTCCGGTATCCATACGGGTTCCCCCGAAAGGCGGATATATTCGCCATCGATTAACTTATGTATTTCCAACGGATCGCGATTTTCTCGACGCCAGAAATCTGGATTGTAAATCACATAATACAGGACGCCGAGTTTAGCATAAACCGCCATTTTCTCATCGTATTCTGCGCCATAAGTTTCCGAAACCACTTCCAATACCCAAATTGGAACGATATTATTTTCTGTCCAAACAATGTAACTTTTGCGTAACCCAGCATTTTTCAGCCTAGTTACTCCCAAACTTAAGAATCCATCGGGTACAATCGGAATTCTGGGATTGTCTCCCGTTGCATGATAAACTCCCATGTTGATGCCAAAAAACCAATCAAGGCGATTTGACCACAGTTCGATTAAAATTGCTCGGAGTACGGTGGGGATTAAATTTTGCAGTTCGTTATCCACAGGGGTCTCATCAGAAGATGGCAGTTCTTCTGCATCAGGCAAATTTTGCAGTTTGTAGTTTACCATAATTGTTGTTTTTGATAATATCCTGTTTGGATTTTAGCGTTTTTATTCAGAAGAATTCACATCCCTCTTTTACCTCTATCCATTACCACATCTTTTCAGTTTTGTCAAAGTTATAGGGTAAAATATTGCAGATTGCCAACAATATGTAGACAGGGGAGATCGCTTCTCCCCAGGTACAGACTAATCGCAGTTGGGGGTCACAAGCAAAAGGACAAGGCACTGCCTTGTCCCTACGAATTACAGATTACCAACAATATGTAAACCGGGTAAGGGGACATCCCCTCACCCGTTTATGAATTACCCAACTAAAAAGAAATCGTCTTGAGTAATCAATCCAACATCCACACCGTTAAGCGTGGCAAGTAAGTCATTTCCGGCATAAATTAACGTGCCAGAATTGCCTTGAGTGACACTCAGATTTGACACGGATAAACCCGATGCCAAACCAATCAAATCTGTGCCATCGGTAAAGTCAACAATTAAATCAACTCCGGCATTTTGACGGATGACAAAGCGGTCTTGTCCCCCACCACCGACAACTGTATCATCCCCTAAATCGCCTAACAACCAATCATCACCATTACCGCCGATCAGGATATCACTATCCTTACCACCCCACAACACATCATCCCCATCGCCACCGTCGAGAGTATCATCTCCACGATTGCCATAGAGGAAGTCAGAATCAGCGCCACCGCAAACAATATCATTACCATTGTCACCGAACAAATCATCACTGCCAGGGCCACCAACCAGGGTATCATCATCCTGACCCCCATGTAAGATATCGTTGCCATTGCCACCATCTACGATGTCGTTGCCTTGGTTGCCATTAGCAAAGTCATTGCCATTGCCGCCTTGAATGACATCATCTCCCGGTAATGCCAAGATAAAATCATCCCCATCCATTCCGGAAATCCCATCATTATTTGGCGTGGCAATAGTGATATCATTTCCACCAGTTCCCATCACCGGATTCACCCCTTCAGGGATAACCGTTTCCCCATCGCAGATAGAAGATAAATCGGGAAGGGAAATCTCCACCATAGGTGAATCTGGAGAAGTTCCCGGGAAATTGGCGAGAAACTCATTAAAAATGTCCGGTCCCAACGGTTTGAAATTACCCAGGGTGATGGTATTTTGTGCGGAGAATACACTCAGGGAGAAACTGGTGGCAACACTTTCCGTCCCATCAGAGGCACTCACTTGAATGGTGAAAGTGCCCATATTGGCAGTTGTCGGTAAACCGCTAAAGGTGCCGCTACTAGGGTCAAAGCGCAACCAGGAGGGTAACGGATCGCCATTGGGTAGGGTTGCCGTAAATGTGAGCGCATCTCCATCAGCGTCGGTAAATGCATCCTCGGGAATGGCAAAGCTAAACGGTTGTGAAGCGGTGAGATTGGGAACCACCGAAGAAATAGGTGTTCCCACCGTTGGTGCAGTATTGGGGGTTTCTGTCGTGCCTACCGTGAGGGTAAAGCTATCGCTGACAGAAGCACTGCCATCGGAGGCGGTGACTTTCAGAGTCAAAGTCCCGATATTATTGGCGGTAGGAGTACCACTGAAAACGCCGGTTGTGGCATCAAAGGATAACCACGAAGGGAGTGCTGAACCATCTTCGAGAGTGGCAGTGTAGGTTAACGGATTGCGATCGGCATCGGTGAAGGTGCCATCCGGAATCGTATAGGTAAAGGCGGTGTCAACCGTGGCATCGGGGGTAGAAGCAATGTCATTGCTGACAACCGGCGCAGTATTGGGTGTAGTGCCTACCGTGAGGGTAAAGCTATCGCTGACAGAAGCACTGCCATCGGAGGCGGTGACTTTCAGAGTCAAAGTGCCGATATTATTGGCGGTAGGAGTACCACTGAAAACGCCGGTTGTGGCATCAAAGGATAACCACGAAGGGAGTGCCGAACCATCTTCGAGAGTAGCAGTGTAGGTTAACGGATTGCGATCGGCATCGGTGAAGGTGCCATCCGGAATCGTATAAGTAAAGGCGGTGTCAACGGTAGCATCCGGAGTTGAAGCAATATCGTTGGCAAGAGTTGGTGCAGTATTGGGAGTATCGTCTACCGTCAAACTAAAGGTATCGCTGACAGTAGCAGTACCATCAGATGCTTGTACCTTGATACTAATGCTGCCGATATTGTTGGCAGTTGGGGTACCGCTAAAAGTGCGGGTGGCGGCATTGAAACTCAACCAAGTGGGTAATGCCGAACCATCTTCGAGGGTTGCTGACAGGGTTAAGTTGTCGCCATCGGCATCGGTAAAAGTGCCCGTTGGAATTGTAAAGTTAAACGCTTCAGTAACAGTAGCGGCAGTATCGGTAATGGCATTTCCCACCACTGGTGCAGTATTGGGAGTATCGTCTACCGTCAGAGTAAAGGTATCGCTGACAGTAGCAGTACCATCAGATGCTTGTACCTTAATACTAATGCTGCCGATATTGTTGGCAGTTGGCGTACCGCTAAAAGTGCGAGTTGCGGCATTGAAACTCAACCAAGTGGGTAATGCCGAATCATCTGCTAAGGTAGCAGTGTAGGTTAAAGTATCCCCATCCACATCGGTGAAAGTGGTGTCGGCAAATTGGAAAGTGAATGGCGCGTCTTGGGTCGCACTTTGCGCGACAAAGGTTCCGGCAACGATGGGTGCATCGTTAACCGCAGCGATATTTAGGGTTGCCGTGGCATTGGTATCGGCATAAGTAATGCCGTCAAATCCATTCCACCCGAAACTGGTAGTGCCGTTGAAGTTGGCGGCAGGGGTAAAGGTGAGGTTGCCAACCTCGGCAACCTCAATTTCTTGGTTTGCCGTCACTGCCGTACCGCTTAAGAAAAGGGTCCCGTTATCGGGGAGGGAGGTGATTTTAATTTTCGATAAAGTATCGTTGTCGGCATCGGCAAAGGCAGCAGTAAAGTCAGCAGCAGCAAAGGTGAGATTGGTATCTTCGCTGCCAGATTTGCTGACATTGGTTAATGTTGGCGCGTCGTTGGCAACTGCAATGGCTAAAACTGCTGTTGCTTCCGTAGCGGCATAGGTTGTGCCATCAAATCCATTCCACCCAAAACTGGTAGTGCCGTTGAAGTTGGCGGCAGGGGTAAAAGTGAGGTTGCCGAGGTTGGCAACCTCAATTTCCTGGTTTGCCGTAACTGCCGTACCGCTTAAGAACAGAGTGCCGTTATCGGGGAGGGAGGTGATTTTAATTTTCGATAAGCTATCCCCTTCGATGTCGCTGTAAGCATTGGTGAAATCAGCAGCAGTGAAGGTGATGACAGTATCTTCGTCACTCGATTTGCTGATTGTGCTGAGGGTGGGTGCATCGTTAACGGGATTGACGGTAACGGTAGCGGTGGCAGCAGTTCCCCCTAATCCAGCATTGCTGTTGCTGGTGGATGCTTGTAGCAGAAAGCTGCCGTTGCTGGTGGAGTTAATGCTGGGGGTAAATTTTAACCCGGCATTGCCTTGTGCAAAGGTGATGAAGTCGCCATTATTGATAGGGGTGGTGCCGTCATTTTGGTACAGAGTGCCATCGATAATATTGGTAATTTTGAAATGGGTAACTTCGGTACTGTCGTCCGGGTTACGGGAGAGAACTAACCCGGTGGTGGTTTGGGTATCTTCGTCGGTGGTGGTGTTAGTCACCGAGGGAGTATCGGCAACGGGATTGACGGTAACGGTAAAGGTGTCGTCTACGGTTAATCCATTAGAGGTGCCTTGGATGGTAATCTCGGCAGTGCCGTGTTGGTTGGGTTGGAATCCCAGGGTGAGAGTATTGCCGGTGATGCTGGAGGTGACGAGAGTGGAGTTACTGTTGGTTAATACTGCTTTGGTAATGGCAGTATCGTCATTATCGCTATCGGTGAAGACGGTGGATAAATCGATGGTGGTGTTGGTGGCGTCTTCGTTAACGCTGACATCGGTTATCGCAGTGGCAACGGTGGGTGCAGCATCGGCAGTGGTAAAGTTCCAGGTGGTGCTATCGCTGATGCCAGAGTAGGGGTTTCCGGCAGCATCTTGGATGGCGGTGGCATCGATGGCAAGATAGTAGCCGGTGCCGCCTTGTAGATTATTTGTGGGATTGATGGTAACTGTATTGCCGCTGATGGTGACATTGGCGGCAGTGATGGCAATGGTTTCGACAACGGAGTTATCCGATGCGTTCTTAATCGTGATGTTGCCTGTGCCTGGGTTGATGGGTTCGTTAAATTCAAGGACTAAGTTGCTACCCACAGGGACGTTGGTAGCGTTGTCGGTGGGGGTGAGGGTGGTGAGTGTGGGTGCGGTGGTCTCGATAACAATCGCTTTGCTGCCGCCGAGGGAGGAGGCACTCACCAAGGCGGGGAGGTTTAAATCGGCATCCACCATCAAATTATCTTTAATTGTACCGCCGTTGAGTTCTAAAGCGGTGGTGGAGAGATATTCTAAGTCGGCGGCGGTGTCACCAGCTTGCACCGTGTATTGGAAGGTGAGGGTCGTGGTACCGCTTCCTCCAGTGTAGGTGGCATACTGGTCGATGGTGCCGGTTTCGAGTTGCAGGCGGGGGGTGCCTCCAGAGGTGTCTACGGTGACGGCAGCATCGAAGGTAACAGTGATGTCGATTGTCGAATTGACACCGTAGCTGCCATTTGGGGTAGTGGCGGAGACGGCGGTGACTGTGGGGGTGTTGTTGAGGAGGACTGAGACGGTTTGGCTGCCACTGTTCGCCACAGCTAAGTCGGGGTTGCCATCGCCGTTGATGTCTCCTACGGTGACGGAACGCGGATTGGCACCCGTAGCAAAGGTGGTTTGGGGGGCGAAACTGCCACTGCCGTCTCCTATTAGCACTGAGACGGTGTTGCTGCTGAAGTTCGCCGTAGCTAAGTCGGGGTTGCCATCGCCGTTGAAGTCTCCTATGGTGACGGAAGTCGCACGGGAACCCACAGCAAAGGTGGTTTGGGGGGCGAAACTGCCACTGCCGTCTCCTATTAGCACTGAGACGGTGTTGCTGCTGAAGTTCGCCGTAGCTAAGTCGGGGTTGCCATCGCCGTTGAAGTCTCCTACGGTGACGGAACTCGGCTCGCTACCCGTAGCAAAGGTGGTTTGGGGGGCGAAACTGCCACTGCCGTCTCCTATTAGCACTGAGACGGTGTTGCTGCTGCGGTTCGCCGTAGCTAAGTCGGGGTTGCCATCGCCGTTGAAGTCTCCTACGGTGACGGAAATCGGAGCGTTACCCACAGTGAAGGGGGTTTGGGCGGCGAAACTGCCACTGCCGTCTCCTATGAGCACTGAGACGGTGTTGCTGTTGCGGTTCGCCACAGCTAAGTCGGGGTTGCCATCGCCGTTGAAGTCTCCTACGGTGACGGAATTCGGACCGGTACCCACAGCGAAGGTGGTTTGGGGGTCAAATCCCAGGGTCTGGGGGTAGGTGGCGAGGGTGTAGAGGGTCAGGGGTGAGGAGTGAGTTTCTCCTGTTGCCTGTTGCCTGTTGCCTATTCCCTGGGGAAAGAGTTGCTGGAGGTTCCATGTGCCGCCTTTGTCGGGGTTGCCGACTAGGGTGGTGGCGGCGGCGATGCCGGTTCCTAGCAGTTGGTGCAGTTGCTCTAAGAACTGTTGTCCGGCGCTACTTGCGGCGACGGAGCATCCATACAGTAGCAGGTTGGCGGTTTGGCTGAGGGATTTGCGCCACTGTTGCAGGTGATGGCGATACTGTTGGATGTTGCTCAGTTCTAGGGTGCTGTTGCCCAGGTAGAGGGTTCCGGGGGCTCCGTGAGAGATTAAATGGAGGGTTGTGGTTTGACGCTCAACTGATGTTCCTGCCAGGAGTTGGGTAATTTGCTCGATGCCATCTGCTTCGGGATGCAGGATTGCGATTTCAGTGTTTGGGGAGATGCCGCGTATGAGGCTTTGGTAGTCTTTAACTCCAGGGTCGATGATTACTAATTGTCGGGGC
>NZ_JAMXOT010000004.1 GCF_024220515.1 Oscillatoria sp. HE19RPO | reverse complement strand
ACAGAGTCTATGATAAGGAGCGTTAAATTTTGGCAAAAACCCGGTTTATGGTAGCTTGGAGTTGGATTGTGGGGGCTAGAAACCGGGTTTTTTACAGAGTCTATGATAAGGAGCGTTAAATTTTGGCAAAAACCCGGTTTATGGTAGCTTGAAGTTGTCTCGTGGGGGCTAGAAACCGGGTTTTTTACAGAGTCTATGATAAGGAGCGTTAAATTTTGGCAAAAACCCGGTTTCTGGTAGCTTGGAGTTGTCTTGTGGGGGCTAGAAACCGGGTTTTTTACAGAGTCTATGATAAGGAGCGTTAAATTTTGGCAAAAACCCGGTTTCGGATTTTGGTGATTTTAGTCGGATTCTGTAAAAGCGCCCCACTGTTCCCACATCTGTTCTAATTTCTGGGGTGTTCCAGTTGGCAAACTGTCCCTGTGAACCCATCTCTGATGAAACGGACTCGGAAATACTAAACTCTTAGAGACATCTTTATTTTTAGAGGTTAAGAGCGATGAGTCAGATTGCTTATTCAACCGATACCACTATCAGCGATCGCGAACGGGGGTATTTACAGCTTCCCCCGGATTATACGGCGATTCAATCCATGCCGGAAGTGTGGCCCCTGGCCCGATCGCAGTTTGGCAATACTCTGGCATTATGTGACCCTCATGCTAAACCCGTGGTGGAGTTGACTTTTGGTCAATTATGCGAGCAAATTCAACAGTTTGCCGCTGGGGTGCAATCTTTGGGATTACCGGCGATCGCCAATAATATCCCCCCCCGAGTCGCCCTCTTTTCTAACGATAGTCCCCGCTGGATGATTGCGGACCAAGGACTGCTGACGGCAGGTGCAGCGGATGTGGTGCGCGGTGCTGATGCCGATCGCGAGGAGTTGCTGTTTATTCTCCAAAATAGCGGCAGTATGGGTCTAGTGGTGGAAAACCTCGCCTTACTCAAAAAACTCCGCCCTCAACTCGATGACTTACCCATCCAGTGGATTATCTATCTCTCTGATGAACCCCTGCCGACCGATGATACCCTGCCGGTACAAATTTTATCCTATCAACAGGTGATGGCAAAAGGGGCCGGTTCTACAGTGCAACCCGTCACCCTCACCCGGGAGACTCTGGCAACCTTAATCTACACCTCCGGGACCACGGGTAAACCTAAAGGGGTGATGCTGACTCACGGTAATCTGTTGCATCAAGTCGAGACCCTGCCGACAATTATGCAACCGGAACCAGGCGATCGCGTGATTACCATTCTCCCCACCTGGCATAGTTTCGGGCGCATGGGTCAATACTTTCTCCTCTCCCGAGGTTGCAGTCAGTTTTACACGAATATTCGCTATCTTAAAGCTGATTTAAAAGAATATCACCCCAAATATACTTTTGGTGTTCCCCGACTTTGGGAATCGATTTATGAAGGGGTACAAAAGCAATTTCGAGAACAACCCGCCAATCGTCAAAAACTGGTCAACACCTTTTTTGGTTTCTCTCAAAGTTATATAGAAGCGGGTCGGATTTTGCATGGATTGCAGTTGCAACTCAAACCCGCTTCTGGGAGTGAAAAACTCCTGGCAGCAATTAAACGGGCGGTATTTTGGCCCCTCCACGCCTTGGGCGATCGCCTGGTATATCAAAAGGTCCGCCAAGCAACTGGGGGTCAACTCAAATATGTGATTAGTGGCGGTGGGTCCCTCGCCATGCATATCGAAAATTTCTTTGAAATTATTGGCATTGATGTGCTAGTGGGATATGGATTAACCGAAACCACACCAGTCTTGACAGCGCGCCGGTATTGGCATAATTTGCGGGGTTCTGCGGGTCGTCCCATTCCCTACACCGAACTGCGAATCGTTCACCCTGAAACCCGCGAAACTCTGAAACACGGGGAACGGGGGTTAGTTTTGGCGCGGGGTCCGCAAGTGATGCAGGGGTACTACCAAAATCCCGAAGCGACAAGCAAGGCGATCGACCCCGATGGATGGTTTGATACCGGGGATTTGGGGTGGTTGACTCCCGGCAATGATTTAGTGCTCACGGGTCGCGCCAAAGATACCATTGTCTTGACCAACGGAGAAAATATCGAACCCCAACCGATCGAGGATGCTTGTATCCGCAGTGCTTATATTGACCAAATGATGCTCGTGGGTCAGGACCAAAAGTGCCTCGGTGCCTTGATTGTGCCGAATTTTGAAGCCCTGCAACAGTGGGCGGTGTCCCAAAACTTCTCCCTGCGTCTGCCTCAGAATGTTTCTCAAGGCAATCCTCCCCCAGCATCGGGAACCCGAGAAATCGACCTCTCCAGTCCCGAAATTGACAACCTGTTCCGCCAGGAGTTGAATCGGGAGGTGAAAAACCGTCCCGGATATCGTCCCGATGACCGCATTGGACCCTTCTCCCTGTTGAGTGAACCCTTTACGATGGAGAATGGAATGCTCACCCAAACTCTGAAAATGAAACGACCCGTGATTACCGAACGTTACGGCGATCGCATTGATAAAATGTTCGTTTGATCCAGATTAGCCCCGTGGCGTGTTAGCATAACGGGGCCAATTCTAGGCCAAATTTCTACTTAACCCTTGATCTAGGTCAGCTAATATGGATGTCTCTAACTCGAAATTACTTCTGAAGCGCAATACCATTATCAAAGCCATAGTAACTCCGCGCTGGAAAGAAGAGGTTCAGCAGCAACTCCAAGGACAAATCAATCAAATTGATATGCAACTCCAGCAGCTTGAAATGCAAGCGCAGCAAATGATTGGAGAACTGCAAAAGCAGAGCATTCAACCCCCAGGTCCGCAAATCCAGCAACAAATCGAGTCGGTGAAAATGCAGGCCAATCAACGGCAAAGAGAGATGCTGGATCAGAAAAATCAAATTCTCCAAAATCTGCAACAAGTCCAGACTCTGGAAATGGGAGAAGAAGTCGCCAGTGGACAAATGGATAGTTTTTTCTATCTGGAACGCGGCGATGATTTAATCAAAAAAATGCAGGTAGAAGTCGTCTTGCGCGATGGCGTCGTTGAGGAAATTCGCGGGGATTTGTAGTTGGTCGTTGGTCATTGGTCATTTGTCCTTGGTTATTGGTCCTTGGTCATTTGTCCTTGGTTGATGGGGGGGATGGGGAGGACTTACAAGAGTAGGTTTTTTACGCTCAGGGGGATTTGTCTCACATTTAACTGCACTTCCGGTCCCCTCCCCTTGGCAAGGGGAGGGTTAGGGTGGGGTCCACACGCGATCTCAAGTCACGAAGAATGGGTGGGTGCAGGGTCCAAGGGCGATCGCGATCGCCCTTGCGCGTAGAAAGAGGTTGGCACCCGGCTCCATCCAGGGGCGGTAAGGGAACTCCAAAAAATAAACTCTCCAAAACGTTCGTTCGTAGTGATGGATCAACGGAGTAGCCCCGTCAATGTAGGGGCGTATTGCATACGCCCTGGGGCCTGCGCATTGCGCCCCTACACCTTCCTTCCCGTTCAACG
>NZ_JAMXOT010000044.1 GCF_024220515.1 Oscillatoria sp. HE19RPO | reverse complement strand
GGGCGCATCCAGCAGTTAGGGGAGGGGCCTTTACAGGTCGGGGTGAGGGAGACAAAGGGCCTGGACAGGCTGGACTCAGGGAAAGGTCCAGGAAGGAGTAGAATAAAAAAAGGGAATGTGGGTAAACACATTCCCAGCTCACTAAAAATTTAAACTTAAGAGTTATGATAACACGCCTCGAAGAATTGATAGCTGAACACATAGACTGTTCAAACCACTGTTCAAAACTAGAAACCGCATCAAGTCTAGTTGCTATAGTGTGGGTAGCATGGGGCATTGGATTAGAATTGGCAAGGCGAATAGTAGAGAGCGAGTTGACAAGACGCGCCCTCTTGCCGACCGAATGGCCTTCTTGTCCACATTGTTCTACTCGTTTGAATAGTAGGGGTTTTCAACCTCGTTCAATGCTAACCCTTGTGGGACAAGTAAACTGGTCTCGCCGAGTGGGGCGTTGCCCGAAAAAATGTCCGGGGAGTCAAAGAGTACCTCTTGACGAGTGCCTCTTAATAAAACCCGACCAAAAAACCTCAGAGGAAGTGGTTAAACTGGGATGTTTATTAGCAATTTTTGTTCCGTTTGAAATCGCTTCTCATTTACTACAACAGTTAACTAGCATTAAAGTTTGCGCTCAAACCCTAGCCAATTGGGTTACTCAATCCGGACAGCTGGCCACCTCCCAACGAGCGCTCGAACTCACGGCTTTTTCCCAAGGAGAAAGTCCGAGTCCTGAACAGCTATCTACCTCAGTAGAGTCAATGCCTTTAGCTATAGCGGGTGATGGGGTGATGGTTCCTTTTAGACCCCAGGAAAAAAGTCCGTCTGGAGCCACACAATGGAGAGAAGTAAAAGTGGGGATAATAGCGAGATTAGGAGCGTATTTTACCCGCTCCGGTAAACCCGCAACTCGATTACATAACCGTCGTCTAGTCGCGGTTCTCGGAAATATTCATGACCTAGCTCCCCGACTGATGGTAGAAGCACGGAACTCTGGACTTGAGGCGGCCTCTAAAGTAGTGTGGTTATCTGATGGAGCCGTAGGATTTTGGAATTTATATTATCAATTTTTGGAGCCGTTAAACGTAGTAGGGGTTTTAGATTTCTATCATGCGGCGGGACATCTCTGGTCGGCTGCTGCTGCATATAAAGATGGCCGGACACGCGCTGCCAAAGACTGGTTTAAACATTGGCGACATGAATTGAGGCATGGCAATTCAATGGGAGTAATCAGTGAGCTAAATACTCTAGCTAATTCTCCCTCTTTAAAAGCCTCTCAACGTCAGAGCATCCGACGAGTACATGATTATTTTAAGGCGCGCGTTGAACACATTACTTATGAAGCCTTTGAAGAGCAAGGAATACCCTTAGGCTCGGGCATGGTCGAGAGTGCTTGTAAATGGTTGATACAACAGCGCTTTAAGGGGGTCGGAATGCGGTGGAGTAGTCAGGGCTTTAATAACCTGTTACATTTACGTCTGGCCTGGGTCAATAGTCGCTTTGATGACTTGTTTTCCGAGGGGAGTTATTTTGAGCCTTCTACCTCCTCCCCCAACTCCTAGATGCGCCCATATGTATTGCCCTCTAGATGAAGCAGCAAATTCCCACTCTACTTCAGTAGGGAGTCGGTAAATATGATTACTAACCTTACTCATCCATTCACAAAATGCCAAGGCGTTGCAAAATGTTACTCCTTCAACAGGACACATGGGGTTTTCTATATTTGAAATAGAATTTTTACCAAAAACAGCTTGTTCAAATTCTAAATACTGAATATTTGTAATTTGATGAATGCCAAGATGAAAAGAGGTAACTGATGTTTTTATTTTGGGTATTTGTTTTAAAAACCAGCTCTGAACTTGTGTTTTCGGAAAATCATTAAAAGCATAACTAAATAATGAAATATAATCGTTTATCTCTTCAAAGCTAGAACCCATTTCAAAATTGCCACCCATTATTTCTACTGTTTCAATTTCAAACATAGTAAATTTTCCCATCATAGGATGAAGCAACAAAACAAGATAATGAATCTGACCAATTAATATCGGATATACCGCTCATTGTTGGTCTTTTTATATCTCCAATCCACTCACCAGATAAATGATTGTATATGTCTATATGTCCTCCATAGCTTCCACTTGCAGTTAAATAACCATCCGAGCTAGTAGCTACGCATTTTATAGATTTCGGATGCCTAGATTTTAAAATTTTTTTTAAATTTCCGTCTTCAGTCCAAAGACGTATAGTTAGATCTCGCGAGACAGTTACAAAACCATTTTTATAAATCGTGACTCCATTTACTATGCCATCATGTGCTTGTTTTTGGATATTTTTGGTTTTTTTAGTAATACTATCTACAAGTATTAAGCTTCCATCTGCACTGCCGCAAAGTAGACTATTCCACCCAAATGCAATTCCCTTAATAGCATTACATCCTAGATTAATACAATTTATCTGAGGTTTTAATTTTTCATGGCTAACTAATACAAAAATCAATGTGCCATCATAAGCACCAAACACAAAAATTTGTCTTCCTTCTAAATCTAAATATGAACAACAACAATTTATAGAGCTTGTATGTTTAAATATCAAATTATTATGAAAAGCTTCAAATATAGTCCCGGTATGTCCTGCAACAAAACAAAAATCATTATTTAAAGTAATACAATTACATAAACTGCTAACATCTGCAATTTTGCTGTCATTTTTAAAAACTATTCCTGAATCTCCTGTGCTAAAAATTTCTTGACCTCTGAGTGCTAATGAATTTTTACTATAAGATGCCTGCCAAGATCGACAATCCCAGGTTTTATTAAGCCAGCTCCATGATATATAAGTAGATCCAAAAGAAGCAAAAACAATAGTTTTACTATTAATAAATGATGCGGATCTTGTCCAGACAGAGACAGGTACTTGATCTGAACAAATTTTATTTATATTTCCCTCCTGTGAAATTTCCCATAAAATAACTTCTTGATCATACCCCGCGCTCAAAAGAAGATTGTCGTACTTAACTAATTGTTTGATTCCTGATTTATGGGCTTGATAAAAACAAAAACTTTCATTGATATAAGTAATGATTTCACCTTTGTCATTGCCAGCAATAAAATTATTGACTCCCAAACTAACAAGTGTATCTATATCGTAGTCAAATTTATGATAATTATTTTTTATTTTTCCGGATAGACTACACCAAATTTTTATTGTTCCATCTGTACCACAAGACATGATTTTTGTACCATCAATGTTCCAATCAAAAGTTTCAATTAAACCCGTATGGCCTTCACATACTAGCAAACACTTTCCATCTATATTGAATATTCTTAAAGTTCCATCATACGAGCAAGTAGCTATCCTTTGTCCACTGGGGCAAAATGATGCCTTCACAACATCATCAGAATGTCCATTCAGAACAGTTAAAAGCCGCATTTCTGGAACTGACCAAATGCGAGCAGTATAGTCACTACTAGCAGATACTAAAAGCCGGCCATCTGGTGAAAATTCGCATTGGTTAACAAGATGATCGTGATTTACTCTTGTCAGTGGAATACCTGATTGTGCATTCCAAAGAATGACTTGATTATCATAACCAGCGGTTGCAATAAAATCTTCTCTTAATGTTGCCACTCCACTGATTGGAGCATAATGAAATATTGATGTTTTTTGCATAAATAACCTCATATATATTACAAAAATTTAGTTAAATTAATAAATCTAGATTGCCGTTACTAATTATTTTATCTTCGTAAATTTTATAGAACTGAAGTGAACCTGTTCTACCAAAAGTAAAAAAATTATTGGGTTCCCCAGATTTATTTATTTCATCGTCTATCCACATAACACCATGTGAAAAATCGATTTGATCAAAAACATAATCTAGAATAATTCCCGAAAAATAATCACAAAGAAAAATCATGCGATTATAATTTATTAAAACCAAATATTTTTTATTTTTGTCCCAAGCAAAATCTTCAATTGAGTTCCCAGTGTCTTCAATATATAAAGAAGATATTTGGTGACTGAAATCATATTTGCATAAATTACTACGGGAACCATATAATAAGGTAGAGTCATCTACCCATTTCATCCTCTTTGAATAGGTATGATTTTCTTCAAATAAAATTGGTAAAAATGTTTTTAGATCAATAAAAACTAAATGACCTTCTCTTTCAGAAACTGCTAATACTTTTTTGTCTGAGTTAAGTGCTAAAGCCCACAATGGAAATCGTGAAGTCCAAGTGTTTAAAACTAACCCATTAGAAATAGATAATTTAGTTAATATTCCATTTTCAGTGGCGACATAAAGAATAGGTAGATAATTATCAAACTCTAAATCCCGAATTGCTGAATCAAGGTGTGCAATACTTCTACTAATACCTTTTTCGTAGATTAAAACTTCACCATCAGCACGACCAAAAGCTATAATATCTGTTTTGTAATTAACTGCTAGACGTTTAGTGTAGGAATTTGCTCCAAAATTTAGTTTTTGTATTTTTGAGGAAAAGGAGGTTATTTTTCGACATATGTTTGTGGCATTAACTGGGGTAAGTTCTGCCACATTTTCACCTTCTCCAGCTATTAATATTTTACCATTTAGAGCCTGTGATGCAGTCCAAAGAGCATTAGGAGTATCTTTTATTTGAGAAATTATTTTTGAAGTCAAAGTATTTATTTTATATAAACCACCATTACGACATTGAACAATTAAAATATTCGGATGGGTTTTTAAAACATAAACCCATCTACATTTGAAAGGGGCTTTCCATATTATCCGTTTTGATTCGCAGCTAATAGGATCGATTGCATAAATATTACGATCAAAACTAGAAGCAATAGCTTCACATTTATCGGAATCATACACAATATGTTCAACGTCATCCTTGGCAAATTTTGAACCAATTAAGGGAGGGTTTTGTCCAGAAATATCCAGCCTAATTATTTGTCTTGAATCACTTGCAACAACATAAATATTATTTTCTATGTGTTCAAACCAATGAATATCTTCATTACAGATATGCCAAACTTTTATGACGTTACCATTTTCTATTAAAAAGATTTTTCCTAGTTCTGTACCCACCAAAATTTTATTAGAGTTTTTCACATATTTAACAGCAACAATAGGATAATTTTTATCAATATCAGTACAACTAACAATTTTATATTTTGAATCATCAAATTCAAGCTCCACGACTTGATTCTGTTGACTCTTTACTGCTAATTTACAACTGATTGAATGGAAGGCAATTGCCTGGTCGATAGGTTCAAAATTTTGATATAAACAATCATTGCAATTATTAAATAATTCACCAATATTTCGTAAATCAATGTCAATTATTGATTTAACTGTTCCTTGAATATCTTGCTTACAAATATTTACTTTCCACCCTCCTAACCTTGTGGCTAAATAAGGAAGTTTAAGGTGAATGTCTACTGCTGATATTCTACCAACATTAAGTTGGGCGCTACTGATTATATCAAAATTTGGCAAATTTATTGTTAATATTTGTCCTGAGATATTGCCTACATATATATACCTTTCATCATTGCTAACAGCAAAAGATTCAATTTTATTCCATGACATAGTTTTGAACCTAAATTTTCAATTTAGTTAAAAGTTTAAACCTTATTTAAGAATAAGATTGTTCCGATTAATAATGCTATTTTGCTTGGGGTGGTTTAACATTTTTATAGAGCTATTATAAATTATTTTTAATGGAACCCGCGCTCAAAATACCATTATTTTTTTTATAAACCGGCTACACCTCTTGTTGTTGGTTTAGATTGTTGGGGGACAGTCTTTAAATTATATTAGTCATAAATTAGTTGGCTTAGGTCTCCACCCTGTCCACTATATGTATTGCCTAAAGCCAAAGCCTGGGGGATAGGTCCCCTGTGCGAGGAATCGTGCCATCCTGCTTCATATCTTGCTCACTGCCACAGGTTTCAAATCATTTAGGTCTCCTCTAGACATCCCTTAAACTGATTTAGGTTGCTATATTACAAGCATAAACTAGATTTGATAAACTAATCAAGCCATTAATAGTAGTGTTCAGTACAAAATATTCTGAACTATCTTGAACTGGTATAGTGGGATATAGTCGAGTATGGTTCACAGTTCAAGATTTGGTAAGATATGGTACAAGGGATGTTTATGTGGATCCATCTATGACGAATCTTGAAGAAATGTTAAATTGGGCTGATAATTGGATGGTTGCTCAAACTGGAGAGCCTCTCACCCCTATCCAAGAAGCCATCCTCAAGGGTGTTTGGCAGCGACAAAAATATCCACAAATCGCTAAAGATTATAATTGTAGTGAATCTTATGTAAAAAAAGAAGCTGCTGATTTATGGGAAAAATTGCGCGATGAATTAGGGCAAGACCTAAAAAAATACAACTTTCGTTCCAAAGTAGAGAAAAAAAATCGGGTTTCTGAAATTTCTCATTTACATGACTCTTTCTTACAAATTGATAATGTTATTTGTAACCAATCAATACAAACTATTAAAGATACTCAACACCGATCGCCCTCTAACTCCAACTCTCCTTCCAGCAAAAATCAACCCACCATCATCGATTTAACCGAGGCCCCTGAGTTAACCGACTATTACCCTCGCCCTACTGAAGAATCCACCCTCAAACAATGGATTTTAGAAGACGGTATGCGCTTGGTTACCCTCTACGGTTTAAGTGGAATTGGCAAAAGCGCCCTCACTGTCAAACTGATTCAAGACATTCAAACCGAATTTGATTACATTATTTGGCGAAGTCTGGGGAATCCTCCCCCCTTCTCTACCTTACAAACCGAACTCTACCAATTCTTTTCTCAATCACAACCCAACCCTTGCGCTACACTTATCGCGTATTTGCGTTCATTTCGGTGTTTAATCATCCTGGATGATGTCCAGAATCTATTTAAAAGCGGTGAAATAGCCGGTCAATATCTAGCGGAATATGAAGAGTATGGGAAATTTTTTAAACAACTTGCCACATCCTCTCACCGTAGTTGTGTTATTCTCCTGAGTTGGGAGAATTCCAGAGAACTTGCTACCTTAGAAGCAGAAAAAAGACCCCTGCGGAGCTTACATCTCCAAGGATTAGAAACCCTTGCAGCCGAACAAATCCTGAAAGATAAAGGCTTAAACGATGAAACCCAATGGGCAGAATTAATTCGCCTCTATCAAGGTCATCCTTGCTGGTTAAATATCATTGCTGCAACGATTCAGGAACTCTTTAACGGAAACCTTTCCTTATTTTTATCCAATCCAACGGAACTATTTTTAGGTGACTTAGAACCCTTATTATTGGCTCATTTAGAACGATTATCCGATGCCGAAAAAACGGTGAGTGGCTGGTTAGCGCTTCAAGGGGAAGCGGTCGAGATTTCTCCGCACCCCGTCGAGAGTGGATTATCTAAATCTGAATTTTGGCAAGCAATCCAATCTTTAGCCCGACGGGGTTTAGTGGAAAAACTGTCCGTTGAATCGGGATATCGGTTTCTCATCAATCCGGTATTTCAACATTATATTCAGTCTCAATTAACATAAATAATTTGGTTTTATTAAATCAGAAAACCCGCACCCTAAAGGGTGGGGCTATACAGACGAAGCCCGCCTGCGCGGGCTATAAACAAAACGAATTTTTGATACCCAGATTTGGTATCAAAAGTCGTTGTGATACACTAGCCTGCGAAGGCAGGCTTCGTCCGTGTAGCCCCACCCTTTAGGGTGTGGGTTTTTATTACGGCATGGAGTATTAAAACATAAAAAAACGCTCCCCTTTCGGAGAGCGTTTTTTTAATCTTTATCTCAGATTAACCATTGATAGAAGGAGCAGTCAAAGCAACCGGAGTCGCTTCACCCGCAGCCAAATCAAGGGGGAAGTTGTGAGCATTCCGCTCGTGCATCACTTCCATACCCAGGTTAGCCCGGTTAATCACATCAGCCCAGGTATTCACAACACGACCTGTCGAGTCAATGATGGACTGGTTGAAGTTGAATCCATTCAAGTTAAAGGCCATCGTGGACACACCTAA
>NZ_JAMXOT010000397.1 GCF_024220515.1 Oscillatoria sp. HE19RPO | reverse complement strand
GCCCTCCGGAGGGCGCAAGCATTGCGCCCCTACATTGACTACTCCATTGAGCAGTCACTGCAAACGAACGTTTTGGAGATTTTATTTTTTGGAGTTCCCTTATCCTGACGATATACAATGGTGCAGGTGGTGGGATTGCCCCAAGTTCGGGCTTGTCCCCGCATCTGAATTCTGCCTAAATTGGAGAGTTTCAGATAGCCATTCTTCCCATCGGTTTCGGCTTTCCACCCCGAGGGACAAGGATATGTCCAACCGGAGTAATGGCGAATGGATTTGAACTTAGGATATTTTGCCAATCCCTTGAAGAAACGCTGATAGGCAAAATCAACACGCTTGAGAGTTGCTTGCAATGCATGGGAACCCAGTTGTTTGAATTCGGGCCAAACTTCTTTGAATTCGGGCAGACTATTTTGCTGCTCAAAATATGAGACAGAATGACCCAATTTCTGATACTGAGTCTTCCGGTTGGATAGGGCTGCATTGTAGAGATAGCAATGCAATCGCCGCCATTCAAACAGTTTGCTTTCTTGGTGGCGATCGGGATAGAGCCGGAAGGTGATGCGTCGGGTTTGCATAGAGGGATTATACCATCCGCGTCGGCAAAAAAAGCATAAACATCAGCAAGGAACCCTGACCCCATTTCTCGCCCAACTCCGGGAACTGGGGGATGATGCGCTTCTCTAAAGTTTTCCCCACCGTCCGTCCCGCCGCCTTCGCTAAATCCTCATTCCGCAACACCTCCCCATGATTGCGAAACCGATCTAGCAACTCCCCTAAAAATTTGGCCTCCATCCCCGCCAAAAAATTGCCCACCATCCCCCAAACCGGCCCACCAGCAGCCACCGTCAGCACCGCCAGCAACCCTAGCAGCGCCGTTTCCCCCAATAGGCTTCGATTCACCTTGAGCCACCGATTCCCATCCATACCCTATCCCTCCACCACTGCACCTATTTTACTGAAGGTTCATCAACTTGGGCAGGATTTGTCAGCCGCCTATTTTGAAAATGCACCCTCAATGTAGAGGCGATTCGCGAATCGCCTCTACATTTAGAGGTAATGCGTAACTCCCATTTCTAATCAATATGGATTTGAGAGATCCATGTTCTGCTACAATATGGATTTGAGAGGTCCATATTCTGGCAAAAATTATGCGGTCAATTGAGCAACTGACTGAGGAAATATTATCCCTGCCTAGTGAGGAGAGAGCACTTCTCGCTGACAAGTTGGTGGAAAGTTTGGAGTTCAGTGCTGACTCAGCAATTCAGGCAGCTTGGGTGACTGAAGCCCAGCGCCGGAGAGATGAGGTCCGAAATGGCTCTGTTGAACCCATTTCCGGTGAAGAGGCTTTAGCGCAAGTCAGACGGCTGATTGAGTCATGAAGTATATTTTTCATCCTGAAGCTCTGACTGAATATGCTGAAGCAGTTCAATATTACAACGAGCAGGGGGTTGAGGTCGCGCAAGCATTCATAAGCGCGATCGAGGATACAGTCTATCGGATCAGGGAGTCTCCAACCCGCTATGCTGTAGTTGATGAAGAAGATGTTCGGCGATGTATGGCGCGCAGATTTCCCTATGGTATTCTCTACGCAATTGAGCCAGACTACATCCTGATTTTGGCAGTCATGCATTGTAGTCGTGAGCCTGGATATTGGAAAAGCCGCAAGTAATTAAAGCTGACTTGCCTATTTCCTCTCCCGAATCGCCTCTACGTTGAGGGGTAATGCGTAAGTCCTATCATGAATTTCACCGCAACGGACGGGAGCCATTACAATAGAAACTTGAATCTGACTTAACCGGAGTGTTTGACATGGTGTCATCGGAATTAATCTCAACCTTGAGAGCGCTGAGTCGTTCAGATCAGTTCTATATCATGCAGATTCTGCTCTCAGAATTAGCCCAGCAGGAAACCAGTCTGATTCAGTCTGAGCAATCTTATCCAGTCTGGTCGCCTTATGGTGCGGATGAGGCAGCAGATACAATGTTAAAAGTGCTACAGGAGTCTAAATCTCAAGATGATGGGTAACCCTGAACGATATCCATTTTTATCGGGTAATCCGGCATTAGGTGAAGCTAGTTTTCGTCCAGATCTGCCTTTGACCTTGGTTTACCAGGAGAGTTCACTCAAGACCTCCGGGCTATTAGGGAACTCCAAAATATAAAATCTCCAAAAAACCCGCAGGCTGTTCGCGAAGCGTTCCGCTAGGAAAGCCTGGGGCTACACGGACAAAGCTCGCCTGCGCGGCGTCATACAGTCTTGTTAGGTGCTTAACCATCGGGACTTGGATGATTTATTTGTTGGAACACCCTTAGATACTGGAGCAAGTGTAAACGTGCTGCCATATTTGACAGGGATTGAGCTGGGATACGAATGGGAGAGACAAACAACTGCTCTGAGCCTGACTGGTAATTTAGCTCAGTATGAAGCGCGTGTTGTACTTGCTCAAGGGATCATTGGTCAGTTTGAGCCTGTACAACTGGTATTTGCCTGGACACAAGCTCCAAATGTACCGCTCATTCTGGGGCAGGTAAACTTTTTCATGGAGTTCGATGTCTGTTTCTATCGTTCGCAGCTAGAATTTGCAGTCAGTCCAAGAACTCCTACCGCCGAGTAGGTTGAATGTTAGGTTGTTTAATCGTTGCCATAATCTTTGCCGGAACGATTCGATCTATTTGCTGATATCATGGGCAAATCCTGTCCTGAATCTCTGAACAAACTGTGACTCCTGTCTCTCAACCCTTTGATTCTGTCCCTCCTCCATCTGGGGAAGAACTCACCGATGTTGTGGTCATTGGGAGTGGAATTGGTGGATTGTGCTGTGCTGCATTATTGGCGCAGTATGGGTTTGCGGTGACGGTTTGTGAGAGTCATACCATTCCAGGAGGTGCAGCGCATGGATTTTCGAGAAATGGCTATCGGTTTGATTCGGGTCCATCGTTGCATTCGGGCTTGTCTGACTCTCCCTCTGCTCACCCGCTTAAACAAGTGTTGGATGTCATTGGTGAGACGGTGCCTTGTCTGACTTATGATACTTGGGGTTGTTATCTTCCGGAAGGGGAGTTGAATATTGCCGTGGGTGCAGACCCATTTTGTGAGGTGCTGCAAGAGTTGCGCGGCAGGGGTGCGGTGCAGGAATGGCGGAAGTTGCAACAAGTTATGGAACCGTTAGCGGCAGCGGCGAAGGCGATTCCTCCGACTGCTTTGCGCTGGGATTGGGGGGCGGCGATCGCCTCCGCACGTTTTGCACCAGCGGTTTTGCCTCACTTGGGAAACATCGTCAAACTCACCGGGCCCTTTAGTCGCATCATGGATGAGGTGATTCAGGACCCGTTTATCCGCAACTGGTTGGATTTGCTCTGTTTTCTGCTCTCTGGACTGCCTGCATCGGGGACTAGCGCCGCAGAAATGGCGTTTATGTTTGCGGAATGGTATCGACCGGGGGTGGTGCTAGAGTACCCGATTGGCGGCAGTGGCGCGATCGCAGATGCCTTGGTCCGGGGACTGGAAAAACAAGGGGGACGGTTACGGCTGAATGCTCATGTAGAACAAGTGCTGGTCAAAGGCGATCGCGCTGTTGGCGTGCGTCTGCGGGGAGGAACGGTGATTCACGCCCGTCAAGCGGTGGTGTCCAATGCGTCGGTGTGGGATACATTGAAACTATTACCCGAGAATGCGGTTCCGAAATCGTTTCGCGATCGCCGTCAAGCCACTCCCGCTTGTGAGAGTTTCATGCACCTCCACCTCGGCATTGATGCCACTGGATTACCGGCGGATTTAGCCTGTCATTATATCATTGTTAACGACTGGAGTCAAGGAGTGACAGCCCCGCAAAATGTCGTTTTAGTCTCGATTCCCTCGGTGTTAGACCCATCCCTCGCACCACCGGGAAAGCACGGGATTCATGTTTATACTCCGGGGAATGAGCCCTATGATTTATGGGCGGGACTTGAGCGCAATAGTGCCGCTTATCAAGAGTTGAAGCAAGAACGGGCGGAGGTGATGTGGCAAGGATTGGAACGCATTATTCCGGATATTCGGCAGCGATGTGAGGTAACCTTGGTGGGAACGCCGCTGACTCATGAGCGGTTTTTACGTCGGGACAGGGGTTCCTATGGTCCTGCTATTGCTGCCGGAAGCGGCTTTTTTCCGGGTCCAACGACGCCGTTATCGGGGTTGTTGTGCTGTGGTGATTCCACCTTTCCCGGAATAGGGTTACCTGCCGTTGCCGCCAGTGGGGCGATCGCAGCCAATACCATCGCCCCTTTGAAGAAGCATCTGGCAATGCTAAAGGCGATCGGTTTTTAAAACCCAGAAAACCTGATTGTTCTTCATGTTCGTAGTAACGACTTCAGTCGTTTCCAAATTGTTTGTAGTAACGACTTCAGTCGTTTCCGGATTGTTTGTAGTAACGACTTCAGTCGTTTCCGGATTGTTTGTAGTAACGACTTCAGTCGTTTCCGGATTGTTCGTAGTAACGACTTCAGTCGTTTCCGGATTGTTCGTAGTAACGACTTCAGTCGTTATCCCGGGCAATTACTGTGAAGACACAAAAAGAGCGATCGCCTTCTGAAATTCTGAAAATAACGACTGAAGTCGTTACTACAAACGAAAGAAAATAACGACTGAAGTCGTTACTACAAACGAAGGAAGATAACGACTGAAGTCGTTACTACAAACGAAGAAAGATAACGACTGAAGTCGTTACTACAAACGAAGAAAGATAACGACTGAAGTCGTTACTACAAACGAAAGAAGATAACGACTGAAGTCGTTACTACAAACGAAGGAAGATAACGACTGAAGTCGTTACTACAAACGAAAGAAAATAACGACTGAAGTCGTTACTACAAACGAAAGAAAATAACGACTGAAGTCGTTACTACAAACGAAAGAAAATAACGACTGAAGTCGTTACTACAAACGAAAGAAAATAACGACTGAAGTCGTTACTACGAACATGAGAAGAGAACGACTGAAGTCGTTACTACAAACGAAAGAAAATAACGACTGAAGTCGTTACTACGAACTTGGGGAATGGGTTAAGGCATCGCGATGGTGGGGTTCATTTAAGTTGGTGATAGTGGGTCCTAATGGGATGATTCCCCCGGGATTTAAGGGGAAGAGGTTGCCGTAATAGTCTCGTTTGATACTGTCAAGGTTACAGGTGTCTGCTACTCCCGGGAGTTGATAGATATCCCGGAGATAGGGTCCGAGGTTTTGATAGTCCTGGATGCGGCGTTTGTTACATTTGAAAAGGCCGTGATAGACGATATCAAAGCGAAATATGGTGGTAAATAGGCGAACATCGGCTAGGGTTATTGTGTCGCCGCATAAGTATCGATTTGTTTCCAATACAGCGTCTATTTCATCTAGGGTTGTAAAGAGTTCATTGCAGGCGGTGTTGTATGCGGTTTGACTTTGAGCAAATCCGCAGCGATAGACGCCGTTGTTAATGGCTGGATAAATTTTATCGTTCCAATATTCTATTTTTTCTCGTAAGTGTTCGGGATATAAATCGAGTTCTGGATGGGTGCTAAATTCATTAAATTCTGCATTGAGCATGATGATGATTTCAGCACTTTCATTGTTGACAATGGTCTGGGTTTGGGTATCAAATAGGACTGGAACGGTGCTGCGTCCTTGATATCCGGGACGGGCGATCGCATACAATTCCGGGAGGGTTTGACAGCCGTATTCGGGTTGGTCCAGGACCCAGATTCCGGCATCGGGAGAGGGGGAAACGATCGCCACAGAAATGGCCGATTCTAATCCTTTGAGCGATCGCACCACGAGGGTCCGATGCGCCCAAGGACAGCCTAATCCCACATACAGGCGATACCGTTGCGTTGCCGGGGGATAGGGGTTCTCCGGTTGGTTTCCTACGGAATTTCTAAACTCGCTGGTGGGACGAATATATTCCCCAGTCTGATTGCGGGGAGCAAGTTTGGACATCATCAGTTGCCAGATGGTTGTCCAGACAAATTTGCCCAGTTTGATAATAACTTTTGAAGGTAATTTTTTCCCTTTTTTCGGGAGAGTATCGATTGGTGGAGTTGGAGTTTCTAAAGACATAATGAATGGGTTGAAGGGGATAAATTCAAGAAAACATTTCCAATTTTACAATTTTAGACCCGTAGGCACACTGGAGTGCCTGGTTATTTTATTCGGGCAATTGTTGTTTCAGGGAAGAAATTATCTCAGCATCTAGTTTGAGTTTGACCTCGATTAATCGGGTGGTATCTCGTAAAATTAAAGTTTGATTGTCTTCTACAAAAATTTCGGCTTCTCTCAAGGTTAAGGTTTGATATTTCAAGGCAGCGAGTCCGATCTGCATGACGAGGGTGGGTTGGGATTGGGGATAAATGTAGAGTTGCTGCCGTTTGGGGTCGAGTTGTAGTTGTCGGACGGTGGTATTGCGTTCGTCTGACATTCCGGGTTTTTGCCAATAAAGGGTAATGCCGCGTATATCGGGATTGGCGATCGCAAAGGTTTCGTCAAAGCGTTGGGGTTCCCAATCCAATTCTCCAACATCGCCGGTTTCGGACAGGATGCGCTGGCGCAAGGTAATCTCTTTGCCATTGAGATTGCGCCACCATTGCCGGATTGTCTCGAAATGTTCAACCCTCTCGGGATTGCTATTCCCAGACTGCCAAGTGATGAATTGCACGATCGCCCTCCTGATTCTTATCAATAACCCCCATTTTAGAGTTTAAATTAGATTTTAAAGTTGAGTTGACCCTGGCATTGCTAAACCGGACCTCCAATGGACTTACCCATCGTTTATCATCCTGATTATGTGGCCCCTCTGCCTCCGTCCCATCGTTTCCCGATGGAAAAGTTTCGGTTACTTTATGAAATGCTTGTAGGCGATCGCATTGTCACTCCCGAACAGTGTCACGCGCCGGAATTGCCACCCCAGGACTGGATTGAGTCGGTTCATGTCCCAGAATATGTTCAGGCATACTGCCAAGGCACTCTCGACCCCAAAGCACAGCGGCGGATTGGATTACCCTGGAGTGAGGCGATCGCCCATCGCACTTGTATCTCCATTGGTGGGGCAATTTTGACCGCAAAACTGGCATTAGAGTATGGATTAGCTTGTAATACTGCCGGAGGAACCCATCATGCTTTTCCAGATTTTGGGTCAGGGTTTTGTATTTTCAATGATTTGGCGATCGCCACGCGGATGATCCAAAAATTAGCAGGGATTCGCAAAGTCTTAATTGTGGATTTAGACGTGCATCAAGGGGATGGGACAGCGTTTATTTTTAAAAATGACCCGGATGTATTTACTTTTTCTCTACACTGTGAGGCCAATTTTCCCGGGCGAAAACAAACCAGTGATTTAGATGTTCCTTTACCCGTGGGAATGGAGGATGATGAATACTTGCAAACCCTCGCCCGTTATTTACCGGATTTACTCAACCAATTTCAACCTGATTTAGTCTTGTATGACGCGGGAGTTGATGTTCATGCAGGCGATCGCCTGGGTAAATTAGCCCTCAGTGATACAGGCATTTTTCGTCGGGATATGCAGGTATTAAGCACTTGTCTGGCCGCTAGATATCCCGTTGCCTGTGTGATTGGAGGGGGATATTGCGAGGATATGCGAGGGTTGGTTTACCGTCATTCGCTCTTACATCGTGCTGCTGCTCAAGTGTATCGCCAGTATCGACTTTAGGTCGGGGGGTTCTGCCGGAGG
>NZ_JAMXOT010000396.1 GCF_024220515.1 Oscillatoria sp. HE19RPO | reverse complement strand
TCCAAAAAATAAAATACCCAAAAACCCACACCCTCAAGGGTGGAGGCTCACAGGACGAAGCGGTGCCTGCGCGGGCTAAGAACGTCTTTTTAGTTCCTTAAGCATCGCATTTGGGTGATTTATTTGTTGCAATACCCTTATTCCTAAAATCCCCAGGGTGATAACGATTCTAAATCAGGCTGAACCTAAGGAGTGGGAGCATCTTGGTCCCTAATACTCATCGGATGCAAGATGCTTCCACTGGGGGAATGGATGAATTTATTTTAAAAAATAATTCATACTGTAGTTAGATTTGATTTGGACTGAACTCTGCCTATTTATAGATATTTGGGGGGCTGATAGGAGGATAGGATGGGGAGTGGAGTTATTCTGAAAGTGTCATGGAAAATATTAAAAAAATTCGCGATGATTTAGCCATTGCGATGAATCAATTAACCGGCGAACAAGTGCAGCAAGCATCTCAGGAAGGATTTAAGTCGATTTTGAACTTGCGATCGCCTCAAGAAGAAGGATTTTCCAGTGAGGAACAGCAGCAGGCAGAATCTGCCGGACTGCACTATGTGAATATTCCCGTTAAACCGGATGCGATGGATGATCAACTCGCCGATCGCGTCCTTCAGGAAATTGACCAACTGCCCAAACCCGCCCTGATTCACTGCAAAAGTGGGATGCGTTCTGGAGCCCTGACATTGATGTATATTGCCACCCAAGAAGGCATCAGCGCTGAACAAGCAATGACGATAGGGAAACAACATGATTTTGATTGTGATGCTCATCCCCAAATGAAGCAGTTTTTTGAGCATTATATCTCAACTCATGCTCAAGCCAGTTAAGGATGAATTGTGGAGATTAAACAACAATGGCATTAGTTTTAGAACAAATTAACGTAGAAGGATTAGCCCAGTTATCCTACATTGTCGGTGACGACAAGGCCGGACTGGCGGTGATTATTGACCCTCGGCGAGACATCGATATTTATTTACAGCGAGCCCGAGACTTGAGGGTAAAAATTATCGGCAGTATCGAAACCCATATTCATGCGGATTTTGTCTCCGGTTCTCATGAATTAAAAGCCCGGATGAATGTCCCCATTTATGGCGCAAAAACCGATAACTATCAGTTTGAATTAAATCAGCTACAGGAGGGGGATGAGGTCAAAGTTGGCACCGTAACCCTGCGGGCGGTTCATACTCCCGGACATACCCCTGAACATATTTCTATGCTGATTTATGATTCAAAACAGGGGAAAGAGCCATTTGGTTTATTCACCGGGGATACCCTGTTTAATCTGGATGTAGGACGTCCTGATTTGTTAGGCGGTGGCAGCGAGAAGCAGTTAGCCAAACAGTTGTATCACAGTCTGTTTGAGAAGATATTGCCTTTAGGCGATCGCCTGGAGGTTTACCCCTGTCATGGTGCGGGTTCTTCTTGTGGCAAGTCCATTGGCGATCGGCGACAAAGCACAATTGGTAACGAGCGCCTGTTTAACCCGGCATTAAAAGAGCGATCGCCTGAAGAGTTTGTGGAGTGGATTCTCAGTGAAATGCCCGAACCTCCCCGTCATTATGCCCGACTCAAAAAAGTCAATGGCAAAGGCGCACCGATTAAAGGCTGTCCTCCCACCCTGCAACCGCTGACCCCAACAGCATTTCAGGAGAAAATGCAGGAAGAAAATACCGTCATCATTGATGCGCGATCGATTCTCGCCTTTGGCGGTGGACATATTCCCGGTGCGATTAATATTGCCTTACGTCCGCAATTTCCCAACTGGGTGGGTTGGATGATTGACCCGGAAAAGTCCCTATTGGTGGTGGTGGAAAGCGAACGGGATGTCCAACTCGTTGCCGAACAACTCTTTCGGATTGGCTATGATAATTTAGCCGGTTATTTGCATGATGGCATGACCAGTTGGCAGAATGCAGGATTACCCCTGAAACACCTCGGAGAATGGACAGTTCAAGAGTTAAATCAGCACAAAGATGAACCGAATGTCACGATTCTCGATGTGCGAGGAGATGATGAATATCAACAAGGGTATATTCCCGGTGCAGAACATATTTTTGTCGCTCACCTGGAAGAAAACCTGGATCAGTTAGATAAAAATCAGGCGATCGCCACCTACTGTGGCAGTGGTTACCGCGCCTCGATTGCCGCGAGTTTATTACAAAAGCACGGGTTTGAAACTACCATCAATATACCCGGTTCCTGGAAAGCCTGGAAAGCGGCTAAATTGCCGATCCAACATCCTGAAAAATCCGAGTTAGTCTCCGTTTAAATCTCCGGATTCAGTAATTGTAGGGTGGGCAATGCCAACCCTACTTTCTTAGTTTGTAGTAACGACTTCAGTCGTTTCCAGGTTAATTTTCCCTTAGTTTGTAGTAACGACTTCAGTCGTTTCCAGGTTAATTTTCTCTTAGTTTGTAGTAACGACTTCAGTCGTTTCCAGGTTAATTTTCTCTTAGTTTGTAGTAACGACTTCAGTCGTTTCCAGGTTAATTTTCTCTTAGTTTGTAGTAACGACTTCAGTCGTTTCCATGTTAATTTTATGCAAGAATTAAAAAACAAACAAACGAAGTCGTTACTACGAACTTATGAAACGACTGAAGTCGTTACTACGAACATTAAGAAGGACTGAAGTCGTTACTACGAACATTAAGAACGACTGAAGTCGTTACTACGAACTTATGAAACGACTGAAGTCGTTACTACGAACATTAAGAACGACTGAAGTCGTTACTACGAACTTATGAAACGACTGAAGTCGTTACTACGAACATTAAGAACGACTGAAGTCGTTACTACGAACTTATGAAACGACTGAAGTCGTAATGATTTTAAACCCTTGTAGTCCGGTGGTCATTGCCAACCCGAACAGCCTAAATTTACCCTAACTCTAAAATCACGGGGGTGTGGTCACTGGGTTTGGGTAACTTCCTGGGTTCGGTGTCAATGGTACAGCCGATCGCCCGTTCTTTCAGCTTTGGTGTAACATAATGATGGTCAATCCGCCAGCCGCGATTTCGGGCGAAGGCACCGGCGCGATAATCCCACCAGCTAAACTGTCCCGGTTCTTGATTAAAGAGGCGGAAGGCATCGGTTAAACCGAGTTCTAAAATGTTGGTTAAGGCGGCCCGTTCTGCGGGGGAGGCCATGATATCATTGGGGGTGGTTTTTCGATGAATATCTATCGCTTCTAAGGCAATATTAAAATCACCACAAATACATAATTTGTCAGTTTTGTCAAGGATTATTTTTAGATAATCTTGGAGGGTTTTGAGCCAGGTTAGTTTATAGCTATATTTATCGCTGCCGACGGATGAACCATTGGGGACATAGAGATTGAGGATGCGAATATCTCCGTAAACTCCAGTAATGACGCGCTTTTGTTCGTCTAATTCGGCGACTTCTGGACCGAGGATGGGGGTGAAACCGATGCTGACATCAGTGAGGGGAATTTTACTGAATAAAGCAACCCCGTTGTAGGATTTTTGGCCGGAAATATAAAGGTGATAGCCTAATGCTTCTAAAGGCGATCGCGGAAAATCCGCATCGACTACCTTTGTTTCCTGCAAGCACAATACCTCAACGGGGTTGGTCTGTAACCAGTCGGTTACCTGTTCTAATCGAGTTCTAATCGAGTTGACGTTCCAAGTCGCAATCTTCATGAGTTAGGAATTAAGAATGAGGGTTTAATTATACCGCGTTTTGTTTCATTCCTGAACCCACAAAAGGACAAAGGACAAATGACAAAGGACAAATGACAACCGCGTTTTGTCTCATTCCTGAACCCAGCAAAGGACAAATGACAAATGACAAATGACAAATGACATAAGACAACCGCCTTTGTCTCATTCCTTAACCCCTAACTCCTGCTAATTTACATGATGCAGTTCAATCCGCCGGATTTTTGACTAAAGCGGATATTTTCGCTATAGTCAACGGGACAGTCAATCACCGCTGGCACATCCTGTTCCAGGGCTTCTTTCAGGGTGGGAATTAAATCCGCTGCGGATTCGATGCGATAGCCTTTTAATCCCATACTTTCTGCAAATTTCACAAAGTCGGGATTGGTGAATTTGATGAAGGCAGATTCCCCATAATGGTTCTGTTGTTTCCACTCGATTAGTCCATATCCGCCATCATTAAAGATAATGGTTACAAAGGCGGTGCCGACGCGCAGGGCGGTTTCTAATTCTTGGCAGTTCATCATGAATCCGCCATCGCCGGTGGCGGCAACCACTTTGCGATCGGGATAGACTAATTTAGCCGCTAATGCACCAGGAATAGCAATTCCCATTGCAGCAAATCCATTGGAAATCAAACAGGTATTGGGCCGATCGCAATGGTAGTGGCGGGCAATCCACATCTTATGTGCGCCCACATCAGAGATGACAATATCATCCGGTCCCATCACCTGACGCAAATCATAAATCAGTTTTTGTGGTTTGATAGGAAATCCATCATCCGTAGCATACTGCTCATAATCGGCACGAATATCACTGCGAAGTTCGCAGGCGTGAGGAGTGGGTTTACTCTGGCGATCGGCGCGATGCAAAATTTCCATCAACGAGTCAGAAATATCCCCCACCACTTCCACAATTGGGATATAACTGCTATCAATTTCCGCCGGAGTGGCATTAATATGAATGATGGGAATTTTCCCGTCGGGATTCCATTTTTTCGGGGAATATTCAATCAAATCATAGCCGACGGCAATCACCAAGTCCGTTTTTTCAAACGCACAGGTAATATAATCCCGCTGTTGCAATCCCGTTGTCCACAAGGCAAGGGGATGAGTATAGGGAATCACGCCTTTCCCCATAAAGGTATTGGTCACCGGAATATGCAAGCGAGTGGCAAATTCGGTTAACACAGACCCGGCATGAGCGCGAATTGCTCCATTTCCGACTAAAATTAGGGGATTATTCGCCCGGGAAATAGCTGCTGCTGCTTCATTTAATCCTTGATAAGAGGCATAGCTTTTTTCTTGCTTATCTTTTCTCAAGGGTTCACCGACAACCGGCATGGCGGCAATATTTTCCGGTAAATCGATATGAACCGCCCCAGGTTTTTCCGTTTGGGCGCGTTTAAAGGCTTTGCGCACAATTTCTGGAGTGATGCTAGGACGGACAATTTGGGCATTCCATTTGGTGACAGGTTCAAACATTGCCACCAGGTCTAAATATTGATGGGATTCAATATGCATCCGGTCCGTCCCCACTTGTCCGGTAATGGCGACGAGGGGAGCACCATCTAAGTTGGCATCGGCGACCCCTGTAATCAGGTTAGTGGCACCGGGACCCAAGGTGGAGAGGCAGACTCCAGCTTTTCCGGTCAACCGTCCGTAAACATCAGCCATGAATGCTGCGCCTTGTTCGTGACGGGTGGTAATAAATTGAATAGAAGAGTTACTCAGTGCTTTTAAAACGGCGAGGTTTTCTTCTCCAGGAAGTCCGAAAACGTATTGGACGCCTTCATTTTCCAGACAATGAACTAATAATTCGGCGGTGTTAAGTTCACCCATAATTTTGTGTTACCTCAGAGAAATGCTGGGTTGATGACGGTGGGAAAAGTGAGAACCTTTGGGAATTGTCGAGGGGTTCGGTAAGTTAGGAACCTCTGACAATCGGTCAGGGTAAGGTTGGGGTTTATTTAACCCAAACGGTTTTGATGTTCACGAATTCGTGAATACCTTGAATGCTTAATTCGCGTCCATATCCGGACCGTTTGATGCCACCAAAGGGCAGGCGCGGGTCGGATTTGACTAAGCCATTAATAAAGACGGCACCGGCTTCGAGTTCTTCGATAAAGCGATCGCACTCTTGGGGTTCGTTCGTCCAAGCCGAAGCACCCAAACCAAAGGGAATATCGTTCGCCCGGGCGATCGCTTCATCTATATTGGCAACTCGAAATAATAGGGCCACGGGTCCAAAAAATTCTTCCCGTTCTGCCGGTATTCCGAGGGGAATATCGGTGATTAGCGTCGGAGGATAGAAGTTTCCCGGACGATCAATTAAAGGAATGCCCCCGATCGCCGCTTTTGCTCCACTTTCCACACAAGCTAAAACTTGTTGGTGTAATTCCTCTAGGATTGATTGGGTGGCTAGAGGTCCAATATCCGTTGCCGGATCCATTGGATCTCCCACCCGCAAAGCCTTGAAATGCTCAATCAAGCGTTGCTCAAACTCGTCAGCGATCGCTTCTTCGACGATGAAGCGTTTGGCTGCGATACAAGACTGCCCATTATTAATCATCCGCGCTTTCGTCGCCGTTGCTGCGGCAACTTCCAGATCCGCGCTCTTCATTACAATAAACGGATCACTCCCTCCTAATTCTAGGACAGTTTTCTTGATATATTTCCCCGCTTTTTCCGCTAAACTGGAACCGGCAAACTCGGATCCGGTCAAAGCTGCCGCCTGGACGCGATCATCAGCAATCACGTTCCCTACTTTGTCAGCACCTATTAACAAAGTTTGGAACACACCCTCGGGAAATCCCGCTTCGGTAAAAATCTCTTCAATGGCAAGGGCGCATTGCGGCACATTGGAAGCGTGTTTAAGTAGACCCACATTCCCCGCCATCAGTGCCGGTGCTGCAAACCGAAACACTTGCCAAAAGGGAAAATTCCAGGGCATCACCGCTAAAACGGGGCCGAGGGGTTGGTAGCGCACAAAACTCTTACTGGCGTCGGTTTGTCCGGGAAGATCGGCCAGGAATTGGGCGGCATTCTCGGCATAATACCGACAACCCAAGGCACTTTTTTCTGCCTCGGCGATCGCCGAAGCGAGGGTTTTGCCCATTTCCAGGGTCATGATTTTCCCGTAGTGCTGTTTCTTTTTTTCCAAAATATCTGCGGCAGCATTCATCCAGACCGCCCTTTGGGTCATAGGAATCCGCCGATATTTTTCATAAGCCTGTTGCGCTTTTTCCAGTTTAGCCTGGACTTGCGCATCGGTTAGGGCGGTAAAAGTTTGTATCGTTTCTCCCGTCACCGGGTTGATACTGGCAATAGCCACGATCTCATCTCCAATTTACATAATGATTCTTGCCTCGACAACAATGCCTTGAGGCTAGATTGGTGGCACTGTTATTTTGTCAAATTTTCTGGGTCTGAAATGTTAAATTTCACGTCGATTTTTGTCTGCAATCTCAGGGGGAGCAAAAGTCGCAAATTTAGTATCCACCTGTTACAAAACCCTGACATTTGAAGGAAACAACCGGGGGAACCGGCGGGGGTTAAAACCCCCGCCTAATAGCTAAAGTCGGTTAAAACCGACTAAAAACACTACGGGATAAGACTTTCAGTCGGTTTTAACCGACATCTTGCACCCCTAGCAGCACTGGCGGGGAATAAATCGATTGGCGGCCTGTAGGGGCGCTTCTCGAAGTGCCCCTACATCGGTCAAACCGGGCTAAAAACACCCCAGGACAAGGCTTTCAGTCGGTTTTAACCGACTTTAGCTGTTAGGCCGCCAATCGTTTTAACCCCCGCCGGTTGTTGTTGCTTAAATCCCTTGCCTTTTGGCCTCCACCATCTGTCGAACCACCTCGGGCATTTTCGACCTCGCCTCCCATCCTAGCTTGACTTTTGCCTTGCCCGGATTGCCTCGCCCCACAGCAATATCCGTGGGTCGATATAAACTGGTGTCAATATTCACCCACTCTTGCCAATCCAGTCCCACACTGGAAAAGGCGATCGCCACAAAATCCTCCAACCGATGGGTTTCCCCGGTGGCAATCACATAATCATCCGGTTCTGAATGTTGCAACATCAAATACATCGCCTCTACATATTCCGGCGCGTAACCCCAGTCCCGCTGTACCGAAATATTCCCCAGGTTTAATTTGTCGCGACTCCCTCCGGCAATCCGACAAGCAGCAGCAATAATTTTTTGGGTGACAAACCGTTCGGGTCTCAGGGGAGATTCATGGTTATACAAAATTCCCGAACAGGCAAATAATCCATACGCTTCTCGGTAGTTCGCCACTTCCCAAAAGGCGGTAGATTTGGCAACAGCGTAGGGACTGCGGGGCCGAAATGGGGTGGTTTCATCCGCCGCGCGATCGCCCGTATCCCCAAAACATTCGCTGGACCCTGCATTATAAAATTTAATCGTTTTTCCCGTAAACCGAATCGCTTCGAGCAAGTTCAGCGTCCCGGTGGCAATACTTTCTAAAGTTTCCACAGGTTGCTCAAAGGATAGCCCTACAGAACTTTGTCCCGCTAGATTGTACACCTCATCGGGTTCAATTTTTGTCAAAATTTGTAACACACTGCGAAAGTCCGTTAGGGACATGGATTCTAACTTGACTTGTTCGCGAATGCCTAAACGGGTCAGATTGCGAAACGATGACATTTGCGCGTCGCGGGAGGTGCCACAAACCCTATAGCCCTTGGAGAGGAGTAATTGGGCTAGATAGGCTCCATCTTGACCAGAAATTCCACAAATTAGCGCTTTTTTCATAAATCAGTTCGCCGTCTATTGTTGAGTATTTTAATAGTTTTGACTCTTTCCAAGATAGCTTAAATCCGGGGTGGCACTCTTTCTGGCAGAACTTACGCAATCTTTAACATTCAAACCTATATGTAGAGGCGATTCGCAAATCGCCTCTACATATAGGGTGGATTCTCAACATCTGCGTAAGTCCTATCTGGGACGGATTACCCGTCACTCGGGGTTAAATTCCCAGTACCCTGGAGATTTAACCTTGATAAAGAATAATCACCGCGAGTTAGGAAGATGCCCTATTTAACGGATCCCACGGATATTAAAGATGCGATCGCCACCTGTACCCAAGTTGAACGCCTCTGGGTGGATACAGAAGTGGCGGATTATCGCACCAAAAATCCCCGACTTTCTCTGATTCAGATTTTGCCAGACTTCCCCGGGGATTTCCCCAACTCTCTGGAACTGTTAATGAACCGGGTTTATCTCTTAGATGTTCTGAATCACCCCCAATTAACTGCCGAGTTTATCAACAGGATCATGGCTGACCCGGCCATTGAAAAAGTGTTTCACAATGCCAGTTATGATTTGAGGTTTTTAGGAAAAACTCAGGCTAAAACTGTAACCTGTACGTTACTTTTGGCGAAAAGCTTGCCATTGTTTATGTTGGAAACTTCCAATTTTCAACTCAAAACTTTAGCTTGTGAATTGTGCGGTTTACCCCATCCGGATAGTTCAGACCAACAAAGTGACTGGGGAAGACGAGCGCTAAGTGAGACCCAAATTCGATATGCCACCCTCGACCCGATTTATTTAGCCTATGTGCATCGGCGTCTGATGGAGATTGAAGGCATGACTCAGCGCGATCCAGCAACGGATAACGTCAAAGTCCTGGCGGCAGAATATATGCGATTAAAGCAGGAAGCAGCGCTACTGGAGTCAGAATTGAGTTATGTGGAAAAACGCCTCAAATCGGCGATGCAAGCTCAACGGGTCAAGCAAATGGATCGGGTGAAATTCTCCAGTTATGAGCGATCGACCTATAAAACGCCCTTTTCAGAATTGGCGAAACTGGTGCAGGAGGAACAGCTTGATTTTGATTGTGTACTAACCCTAACGAAGGAGATGCGGGCTCAGTTAGCTGCCGTCAGCGATCGCCTCCCCATGTCTGTGGAAACCTCAGAAACCCTCCAGTTAAAAATAATTCCACCGGAGGATGACTAATTCTAGCCAACCTGAATCCTCCAAACTGTAGGGTTGATTCGCGAATCAACCCTACATTTAGCAATTGACGGCATCTCCGGTCCCCTCCCCTTGGCAAGGGGAGGGTTAGGGTGGGGTCCTCCTCTGCAAGCAACCCAGAGGGACCAACCACCAATGACCAATGACAAAAAGCATTGCCGACCTACATTTAGCAATTGACGGCATCTCCGGTCCCCTCCCCTTGGCAAGGGGAGGGTTAGGGTGGGGTCCTCCTCTGCAAGCAACCCCGAGGGACCAACCACCAATGACCAATGACCAATGACCAACGACCAATGACCAAGGACCAACAACAAAAACCATTGCAGAATTCTGAGAAATACTGTAAACTTTTGTAAATACCACCCAGGAGGAAGCCAAAGTGACGACACAACAGGGATTTGGGAAAGTGCAACCGCGCAAGAAAACCGGCAAAGGCACCGCCAAGCGGGAAGAGGCTGCACAGAAGTATGAGAAAATGAAAGAAGGGGAAATGCCCGAATTTCATATTTTTATGCGGATTCAAGGCAAAAAGAACTGGTTTCCCGTGGGTTCATTAATGGTGAATCGGACCAGTAAGATTAATCAAGCGATTTTTGATACCGAGGCAGAGTTACGAGAAGGTGGATTTCGCTTGTTTCCCATTCTGCGAAAAAATCAACAAAATTTGGAATATGGGTATCGCTTAAAAGGGAAAGAATATGCGGAAGACCCCATCGAGTTGGCGGTCCGTCCTCCCGAAAAACAGCCGAATTTCATCCAAAGTGCGATCGCCAAGTTGAAAGAGAGTTTTTCCAGCAACCGCAACTCAGAGGTCAGTTGAAAGGCGTTCAGGGAATTAAGGTTAGATGGGGTTTTCCGGGGGAATATCCCCATCCATACCGATTAGGATAAATCAATCCTGGAAGCAAATAGGCTTTGCAAGCGATGTAACTGGGAACCCATTTGATAGAGTAAATCTCCTTTACCCAAAAGATAAGCAGCGGAGGTTTCTTGTCCGCCTAAAATAATACTGGAGTCGGCTTCGCTGGCAGTTCGCAGGGCAATTCTTCCTGGCAAATTTGAGCGGATAATCGGTGTAACCACCTTAGCTTCTGGGCGTTGGGTGGCAATAATCAGATGAATTCCTGCTGCTCTTGCCATTGCCCCGAGTCGTTTAATGCTGAGTTCGAGGTCGGTGCGAATTTCTTTTTCTGCCATGAAATCGGCATATTCATCAAAAATGCAGACAATTCGCGGTAAGGGATTTGTGGCTTTGCGGTTATAGGAGGTAATATCATTACAGCCTGCGGATTCAAATTTGCGATAGCGAGTTTCCATGTCACAGACGAGTTCTGCCATCAGGGCGATCGCCTGTTCGCTTTCTTTGACAATCGGGGAGAGCAACCAGGGCATCTTTTCAAATTCAGGAAAGGTTACGCGCTTGGGGTCTACTAAGGCAATTTTCAGGTGACTGGGTTGATTGCGGTGGAGAAGACTCAACAGCAGCGATCGCAAAAATTCACTTTTTCCGCTTCCGGTTGTCCCGCCTACCAAAAAGTGGCAGGTATTGGGGTCCGATAAATCCGCTTCAATTAAGTTGCCATCTAAATCAATGCCAACGGCAATTTTGACGGGAGCATCCGCTGGATTTTGTTGGCGATGAATGTAATGGGAAAATTCCGCAGTTTCGCGATCGCCTCGGGGTAAATCCACACTCACATATCCCGCTTGGGGGGCAATTAAAGGAGCAACAGGAATCCCTAATTGCACCTGCAAATCCGCTGATAATTTTAAAATTGAGGCCACTTTTATCCCCGGCGCGGGTTTGAGTTTGACCCGGATAAAAGCCGGACCAATGGCTGCGCCTAAGTAATCCACATTAATTTTAAAAGATTTGAGCGTGTCCGTCAATTGCTGCCCGATCGCATCTGCATTTTGGGTGGGTTTGGGGACGGGAGTTTGGGGCGGAGTCAGGGGGGGTTTCACTGCGGGGGGAAAAGAGGTGAGGGGAGGCGAATCCACGGCAACCGGACTGGATTCAAAAAATGTTTGACATTTCTGCTGTTGCGGACATATTTCGCACAAGTGAGCTTGGGGAGTGGGCGGGGGTGGATTGGGATGGGAGGGTTCCCAGCGCAACCAATCCCGCATTTGTTGGAGTTTATGGGGAATCAGTTGATGCACTGTGGGTTCTAATTCTTCCCAAGTATAGCGATATTCTTTAAATTCCGGTAAAACACAGTAAACCGCTGAATCTACCGGGCAGTTTCTCTGTTGCTTAAGCATATAACTATACAAGGCAACCTGGGCGAGTTGAGCGCTCAGATCTGCCGTTTGATAGGTTTTATACTCCACGGCACAGAGGCGATCGCCTTGCCCATGCATAATCAGATTATCCACCTGTCCTTTCACCAATTGCCGAGTGCGATCGGGTAAATCGAATTGATAATTGAGGCTAAATTCCCGGGCAACAAAGGTTTTCGCCAGCACAGAATCCGCCGAGTAAAATTGACGATTCGTGACTAATAATTCCGCATATCGTTGGATTAGTCCTTTTAATCCCAACCAAATTTGGTTGAGGGCCGGTAGTTTATGCGGTTCCGCTTGCATCGTGGATTGGAGATAGGGATAAAACCGCAAATCATAAAAGCGGTTTTGCATCTGTTGGGCGAGGGTATTGGCATTCAGTTTAGGCGGGGAATCCGTGAGAAAATCGGTAAATTCTGGCGCTTCTAAGATTAAGTCAACAAATTGCTTGGCGAGTTCGTGGAACGGGTTACCAATGCCGAAAGCATTGTCTGTGGGAATAAACATCGTCATCTTCCCAAACTTCTGTCCGAGATAAAATAACCGGGGACATTCAAATGCCACGCGCACATTAGTCGCCGTCAAAGATTTGGGGTCAGAGGATTCTGATTTAGGCATAGTAATAATATCAGAGATTGGAGAGGGCTGGGGTTCAGTAAATTGTTTTAATTTTAGATAAACTTGGGCGAGATAAACCGTATCCATCTTGGCATATCTTAATTGCCGTTGACTGAGGGGGCGCTGTCCCCAGTCGCTGGATTGTTCTTCGGTATGGATATCAGAAAATTGGCAGAGTTCGGCGGCGAGGGTTTTGAGTTTTAAGTTGGAAACCCCGAGGCGATCGCGTTTCAATTGTCTGGCCCATTTTAAGGTACAGGTGACATTCTGGGACTGAGATTTTCCCAAAAATCTTAAATCATAACTAGCATTATGAAAGACTTTTTCAATGTCAGGATTGGCCATAATTTTGCCAATAAACTCCTGGACTAATTCCCGTTTCTCCAACACATCCAGAATATAGGCAAACTCTCCAGTGCAGTCCGTTTCCTGGGCCAGAACTTGAATCAGAGAAAGTCGGGGAACAGGAGTATGCCAATCGGCTACTTCCGTATCAATCCACAGAATCGGATGAGCAGTGAATTGGGCAATGGCAGATTGAATCTCAGCGGTTCGAGTCAAATAGAACATTAGCTAATAGGGTGAAGGTGGGTTGCGGGTTTCCCTCAAAGGGTGTTGAAAGCCACTACAAAGAGCAATTTTAGGCTATTTAATCGGCCATCTATTTGGACCTAGACTTGCGGAACCCGAGAGATCACTTGAGTCTTGGGATCGGTTTCTGAACCGAGCAAATCAATTTTTCTTTCCTGAATCAGTTCGTCAATCAATTGATTGAGTCTTTCTGGAGAAATCGTATCAAATTTAGCATGAGCATTGTCAATCGCCATATCTCGTCCGAAGAATTGTTGGGTAATGACCATATTTAAAATAAAGTCTTTGGCGGCTAAAATTTGGGGGTCAGCCTCTGGTTGACTTGGGTCAGAATCTGTTTTCGGGGGAGCAGGAACAATGCCTAAATCTTGCAATAAGATACATCCGTGCAAAATCTCCGTTTCTCGGATCAGTTCCTGCAACCGATCTCGGGTAATCACTTGATCCACAATCACCAATTCTCCCGCAAGTGCTTCTTTAACCAAGTTGTAATAAGTAGCGAGATAGTGCAGGGAGTCGAGATGGGGGGTGATATGACGATGGGGAGATCCCGTAAACAGTTCTTTAAACAGTTTATATCCCTTGAGTTTAGAATCTCCCACTTTTTCAGCGCGGATTAAATAAACCGGAGTGTTCGGATGGTGGCTTATGATGCGACGGCAGGCATCCATCACAAAGAAAAAGGTTTTCATGTTCGGGTCTTCACTCCAAACCACCCCAATCGATTCCGATTCACCACTGGGTTGATAGGAAAAGGAATAACTGGCTAATTTGTCGCTCAGTAAAAATTTCGGGGCAACAGGTAAGCGCAATGCCTCCATCGCCGCTTGTAACATTTGAATCCGCTCCGGTGCTGAAAAATAACTAATTTTAGCTACTTTTTTCTGAGTCTTTTTAAACTCTTCAACCCAGCGTAATTTCAAGCCGGAACCATAATCTGCCGGGGGTGCTGGTTGTCCAATTTTATACTCTTCAATCAGTTGCCGCCCCAGTTGCAACACTGAGCGAGGATCCGTCTTACCACTGGGAAATTTTTCTTCTAAGTCTTTGCGAGTTAAGGGATAAATTGGCGAAAGGGGTTGAATGCTAACTTGTTGATGCAGGGGATAAAGACGATTTGCCCAGATGGCTTCGGCTTCGTCCAAGCCAATTCGTTTGAGGAGAATCAATTTATGAATTCCCACTTTATCCGATTTTTGAATTCGTTGTAATGCCGTTTTACAACTGTCCTTTACCATATTTATAATGATTAAAAAATTGGTGATTCCCTCCAGATGGAGTCGAGTATTCAGACTCAACAAGGGTTGCAAATTTAAAGACCCTCCCGACCCCATGCCCACCAACTCCACATTGTCTAAACATAAAACAATCGGTTGAGTTTCTGTTGAAATTTTACCCAAATTCGACAATATTTTCCAAGCGGTTTCTTCATTTTCGATGGAATGTTTTAATTTCAGGTCTTGGAGAGAATCTTCACTTAAATCATCCCCGCGCAACCACTCGCAGGCGATGGGATAGAGTTCCGGGTTGGTGAGGTCATACAAAATCCCAAAAAAACTATCGGCTTGGGCAATGCTGAGGGATTGATAGGTTTTTTTGAGGTGGGTGATAAATTTTTTACGATTACTTTGGAGTAAGGTCCAGACTTGATCATCAAAAATTCGCTGTTTTAGGGAACGATTGGTGAAGGCAGACAGACTTTTGAGCCAAAGCATGAGTTGGGAATCGGTTTCCCCTTCTGGAACCTGCATGAGACTATCAACGGTGTAGCGCAGGAGATGACGTCTCATCCATTCATGGTCATCCCAAGGGGGAATGTAGGCAAAAAAGGCTTTAGGTTTCAAAGTCTTTTTGAGGCGACCTAAGAGATAACTTTTGCCCGAACCCGAATCCCCCAGCAGCATAATTGTCCGGCTATGATGGTCCTGGGCCATTTGGTCCACCCAGGTTTCAATCTCAACCATTGCCTCTTTGTGAATCGAATCGACGGTGAGTGATGCTTCTTGGTTCTCTCTCCAAAAGTTCCCGGTTTTAAATGAAATCGGGTCGAAAGGATTAACCGATCTTTGAATAATTGTCTCTATAGATACCATGCCTGAAATCACCTAATACGAAGGGGTACAAATGCCAACAAGTAAGGCAGTCAAAGACTATAAATATGTGATGAAAAATAGCGGACATCCGATATCTTGGTGAATGCCTGCGTTGATTTGTTCGGGACTGTAGGGGTTTGTATCCACTAAAGAACTCAACTCAATTTTATCCTCGCCTTCCAATCGATAGAGGGCTTCATCCAATTCCCGGCGGGATAGAGGGGGTTGAAGTTTCTGGCGCAGGTGAAAAATGGGTAAATAATTGTCCGTTGCTAAGTCTTGGTCTACAGCCCGAATCAGTTGCAAAATATCCTCATCACTGGGCTTTTTAATCGGAACTGGGGCGGCAGTTTCTGGTGCAGGAGAAGTCTGGGGTAAAGCGGCTTTTTCTGGTAGGTGAACTTTGCGGAGGAACCGGAGATATTCTGTTAGCATTTTGAGGGTAATCGTACCGGACGAACTGTTAGACTCGAACTCATCTCGTAAAAATTCTTTTCCCCGTTCCGTTAGCCAAACTTCTTTAAATTTTTTATCAATGATTTTAATAAATCCCCGGGTGGCTAAACTTTGAATTACGGCTTGTCGCTGCTCCGGTGCTACCTTAGTTTGTCCTGGGGAAATGCTGCCTTTTGCCGTGGCTTTTAGGACTTTTAATTCCTGTTCAGAGATCGGCAAGGTGGCAGGGTCGGCTTGAAGTAGGGATTTTCCCGGAGGGGCGATCGCCAATTTTTGGATTTCTTCCGTACAATCAACTAGCCCCCGTTCAATCAGTTGACGACCGATGCGATCGCGTTCTGATGCTTTCGTTTTCGGGTTAGGTTTAGCGTTGGCGATCGAGGTCCGATAATCCGGATATCCCAATAACTTCAACAGAAATTTGAGTTCCTTTACATCCATAAGTTCACCCGTCCCTTGCCCAGAATAACAACTACCTAAATTTATGATGGCGCGATTTGATCCCGGATGCTTGTTTTTTTACAAAACTTTAGAAATTGGCAAGGGTCCTGTCCCGAGTCTTGTTTTAAAATCCGCTAACGGGTGGAGTTTTCAAACAGAACAAAGTCTATCCCTGGGGTTTGTTAATAAATATTAAGCGATCGTTCGGACTTCACCGGGAATCAGGTAAAATATAAAACGATTCCGTAAGGCACCGGATAATCCGGGTAAAACGTTGAGTTTCCATCCAGACCTTTGCCGAAACGAGAGCGAAGTCGAAAGTAAACTAATCGTCAGTTACTTGTTGCCAGCATTAGGGTACACCCCGGACAGTTGGCATCAAGAAGTTGCCTTTAGTAGCATCCGTTTAGATTTTTTAGCCTTCGCCATCCAAGCCGTTCCCTTCGTCCTCGACGCGAATTCCCCCCTGAGTGTCGTCATGGAGGCCAAAAGTCCCAAACAAAACCTAGACCGACACCTGAGAAAGTTTAAGCGATATTTAACGAAATTACAGGTTAAATATGGAGTCCTCACGAATGGCAAGGAGATGCGGATTTATGAACGAGTGGGGGAGGACATCCAGCTAGTCTTTCAATGTTTGGGACAAGAAGTTGAGGCAAAAATTGAAGAAATAAATGCCTTAATTGGGAGAGAAAGCAGTAACCCTAAACAAACCCTGGATTCACCGGATACCGACTCTAATCCCCCTCAAATTAGGGACGAGTCAATTCCGGAACCAGCATCGGAAACAATCCCTTTTTCCATCTCATTTCCAGAGGAACTATTTCCGCCCACTCCCAGCGACCCCCAACCCATTGTTGAGCAAACTTCTAATACCAAGAGGAAATCTACATTGAAAGTAATTTCAGTTTATCATAACAAAGGCGGTGTGGGTAAGACCACTACAGTTACCAATCTAGCAGCCGCTTTACGAAAAAAAGGAAAGCGAATATTGGTTATTGATTTAGATAGTCAAGCTAATACGACCTTCGCCCTAGGATTAGTCAAGTTTGACGATGAAGAATCAGACGATATCAAAGATTGTAACATTCTGCAAGTGTTGCAATCCGAGGAATATTACTCCATTTCAGAAGTGGCGAGAAGTTCTGCTTATAATAGCCCGGAAGTGGATGTGGTTCCTGCTCATATTGACTTAATGCAATATGAAAGTGAACTCAATCAACTGGATTATAGCAGATTAATTTTAGTAGATAAACTTAATGCAGTGAAAAATCAATATGATATAGTTTTAATTGATACCCCTCCGGCTTTAAACTTGTATGCTAGAATTGCTTTAATTGCTTCTGATTATGTGTTGATTCCTTCGGATTTAAAACCTTTTGCCAATCAAGGATTAAATAACGTAAAAGATTTTATTAAAAAAGTTGATGGATTTCGGCGACAAATCAACAAAAATCCTTTGGAAATCCTCGGGGTTTTGCCTTGTAAAATCTCAACCAATGCTCGATTTGTCCAATCCACTTTTGAAAAACGAAAACAGGTTATTCCCAGTCGCTATGGGTTTCATGTGATGGAAAGTGTTATTTACGACAGGGACGACCTGGCTAAATGTGCTGAAAAAATGCAAACGGTTGGAAATATTCAAATAGCAGATCCGATGTCGGTCCTAGATTTTAAACCGGATTCAATGGCTGCACAAGAATTTGAAGACCTGGCTTTAGAAGTTTTAAATCGGATTGGAATGAACTGATGAAAAAGTTATTACCTTCCCTAGTAGCCGTTAAAAAAATTACCTCTTCAGTTCCTCGGGAAACTTTCTCAGAGTTGGAGTTAGAACAGGTAGCGAAACTGAGTTTAGAGGCAAGTGGTTTAATTAATCCGATGGTGCTTCGTAGAACCAGTATGCAATCCTACGAAGTAGTTGATGGACATTTTGAATATTACGCAGCAGTCAAAGCGAAAGAACTAGAACCGATGAAAGGAGAAATGATTCCCGCATTTCTTCTGGAACCGGAGAATGAGGAAGTTTTACTCGAACAAGTGAAAGTATTGAGACAGGTAGGAAACCAGGCGGCGATTCCGGTTAATCCTCCCGTTGAACCTGCGGTGAATCCGATACCAGTATTGCCAGAACCGGAACGCGATCGCCAACCTATCGATACTACCTTAGAACTCACCCCCTTGACGGAGGAAATTAAAAAACTTAAAAGTGTCGTCAATAATTTAGAAAGAACGTTTCAATTTCAAATAGAAAGTTTAAATCACAAGTTGGAAGAATTCCAACGAAAAGAACCGCTGGATGAAATTGAGTTGTTATTAAAGCAGCAATTCCAAGCATTTCGGCAAGATTTAGAAATTAAAAACCCACCAAAAATGGCTCGGACATCAGGAAATGCAGCCAAGAATTATAAAAGAATGACCAAACCCGTTTTAATCTCAATTGCTAAAAAGATGGGGTTGGTAGTTTCTACGAAAATGCTAAAAGATGAAATTATTGGGGTCATTGAACAGGCAGAAGCTCAATCCAGTAACGAATAGTAAAATCTAACCGTAAAAACACCCTTCAAAATTAGCCCGCCTGCGCGGGCTTTTTTCTTGTAAATACCCCGTAAAGCATTCGGTCAAAAACTAGAATTTTGCCTTCTTACCCAAGGCTTCTAACACACAAACTAACTGGGCGGATTCGGGGACTGTTTAATCTAAAATAAATAGCTTGTTTTCGGTGCAAAGCTGAAAGATTAACTCTTTCACTTGATACTCTTGGACCTCGGTAAATTGGTCTAAGGTATTCTGAATTAACACAGTTCGGCCCATGATTTGCTGAGTGCGGACTAAGGCGAGTAAATACTCTTTGGCTTTCTTCAAGGCTTTGCTGCGATCGCCTGCGGGTCCGAGTTGTTTGGGTTGATTATCGCTAACTCCGATAATCTGGGTATATCCAGCAAACACGCCCAAGGTTTGTAATACCGGGCATTCTTCTAAAATTTGGGCATGGCGAATCATTTCTTGTAATTCTTTTAAATTCGGGGTGAGACTTCCCACCACTAATTCACCGGCACAAGCAGCGTTGACTAAGCTATGATAGGTCACTAAATAATGCACCGATACCATATCCGGTAAAATGTGGCGATGGGGATGTCCGGTGAAAATTTGGGAGTAGAGTTTATTCCCCAGGTTTTTGCGCGTTCCTAAGCGTTCACCGCGAATTAAATAGAGGGTTTTGCAGCGTTGCATGGTCAGGGCTTTTTCGCAGGCTTTCATGATATGATAAAAGCTGACTAAATTGGGGTCTTCTGTCCAGACAATCCCAATTCTTCCCAGTTGTGCAGGCAGGTGATAGCTGAGGGAATAACTGGCGTAGGTGGGACTGGGTAAGAGTTTTTGTTGAATCCCACTCACATTTAATGCTTCCAGGGCTTCTCGGACCATTTGCATCAATTCTGGGGCAGA
>NZ_JAMXOT010000043.1 GCF_024220515.1 Oscillatoria sp. HE19RPO | reverse complement strand
CGCAATGCTTGCGCCCTCCGGAGGGCGCAAGCATTGCGCCCCTACAGATACCTTCCTTTCAGTTGAGCGTTTGAAGGATTTATATTTTGCAATCCCCTTATGCTCTTACACCTGTGAGAAAAGATTTGGGCGACTGATTGAGTGTCAGTTTTAGTAAAAAGTAGGTGGAATCTTTTGATAGAGACTCAACGCTCCTAAATTCGTTAGTACCTTATCTAACCTGCGGAATGTGTAATGTAGGTTGAATTTGAGCTGATTTCCGGAGTTTGATCTGCCTGCGGGACCTCTCTTTTGTGTGAGTTGCAGCTTGGCAATTTGACTATTCCTAGGGATTGAATTGCCCCAAATCTTTGACCGGCAAGGAGTTGGGACGAATCTCCCCAAGGCGTGCATAACTTTTTGATTTTTTTCCCACTACACAGATGTAGGCGATTTAGGAAAGAATCAGATGGGAACCACCCTGGCCCGGATAGAGGCGTACCTTGACGCCTGGAACTGGAACTACATAGTCGATCGGGCGAATTTGCGAATTATTACAGCGGTTCGTTCAGAAGTTGTCAATCCCTTGCAGATTGTGATCGAGTTAAAGGAACAAGGCAGATTTTGCCGAATTTATGTGCCGCGTCTCCTCCATTTTTACCGGCATCCTTATCGAGAGTTGGTATTGAGTACCCTGCTTTCCCTGTCCTGGGAAACGAAAATGCTCAGGTGGGAGTACGATGCTCTGGGGGGAGAAGTTCGCGCTGGCATTGAATTACCTCTAGAAGATGCAGAACTCGAATCAGGACAGTTTTACCGCTGCATGAGTGGTTTAGTCCAACTGATTCAAGATGCCTTGCCGCGACTCAAATCGGTGATGGCGACGGGAGTTGACCCGGTGCAATGTCAACGGGGAGAGCAAGTCTTGCTGATGCTACAAGAAAAAATGCCAACGGGATTTTTGAATGAATTAGAGCAAGCGATCGCTACCCATCATTCCCATCCAAAAATCAAACAATCGATGGGTTAACTCCAGTGGTTCCTCTCTCTCCTCTATTTCTATATCGCTCACTTGTGCATTATACTGTTCGTCAGGGTCTCTACTCAAATTAATTTATGAGTTCAGGGAAAATCAAGACGATGCCTATTCTACCTCACGTCCGCTGCCGCACTTCTCTCGACGAGAAACTAACCACTAGCCTAGAAATTGGCTTTTACCATAACAAGTATCAGCCCCAATGGGTAGTCAAGACTGATGCTCATCGTGCTTTGGAATACATCAAAAAAACCGATGATTCTATCCCAAATCTCTATAAACCCGAGGGTGAACCGGAAGATTGGAATGGATTTGTTATTTATTTAGCTCAACTCTGGCAGGCAGAGCAATTAGCTGGGGTTTATTCGGGACAGCCGAGGCAAAGGGCAAAGGGCTTGAGCAAAAAATATGAACTCTACCCCCTACTCTGTGCTTATCTCGATGAACCCGCTTACCGAGCCGTGGAAAAAACAGCTAAAAGCTGGAAGCGGCTGAAAAATTATACCTGGGAACACTGGTTTTTTCAAGTTCAAGATATTATCAACAACCCCCATGAAATTATTAAGATTGTTGAAAACTTTCTCCGTGCCGCCCAAGAAAACCAGGGAAAAGTTTCTATCGAATTCTATTTTAAACGGGCTTTTGAGTACAAGATTTTAGAGGTACTGGAACAGTTTGGCATTTCCCGAGCATCAGATTGGAGGCTGCTCTGTATGGCTAAAGAAAGCGAATTAAGACAATCTTTACAAACCCAAGGAATTTCCGATGTACTGATTGAACGATATATTTTTGCTTGGGATTATTTTAAGTCGGTTTATAAAGAGAACCGAGTCAACCATCCCCGTCGCAAAAAAGGCGATCGATGGCCGAATCCTCACCGGGAAGATTTTGCCGAAGTTTCGCGGTACTACAATCAAGAAAAAGAATTAACGGGAGTCCCTTTGGCAGTATTTCAAGATACCACCAGAAGCCCAGAACAGATCGCCCAGTGGATGCAGGAATCAGTCCAAGCCTTGCGAAACAGTGCTCTGCTTGATGAAGTCAATATTAACAATCCCGATGTATTAGATCACCTCAGTCTTCAAAAGTCAGTTGTTTCGCCGACTTCTTCCTCAAATCCCTCAGATTTATTGGGAAATGTTCAGGAGATTTTGACTAACAACTTGGAGCAACTCAACTCCAGGTTTACCCAGGCGATCGCTCAGGGAGAAAAACCCGATTATATCGTCAAACTTTTACCCCTGCGCTATGGCATGGGACTCAGCCAACAAGATGTAGGGCAAATTTTTGGAGTTCATCAAAGCCAAATTTCCCGCCGAGAGTCTGACTATATCGAGAGCCTACTTTCCTTATTCTGCCAGTGGTTATCCGATAAAAAAGGCATCAGTTTAGAACAAATCAATCATGATTTAGAGCAGTGGTTATCGGGAGGATATTCTCATCCAAAATTTTCAAACAAAATCCAGAAATTTCTGATAGAGACTCTGGCTAAATCGCTATCCAAGCCCGAACGCACTCTGTTAGAAAAGCACTATCAGAAGCAGAAAAACTTTTTTCAAATAGCCTCGGAACATAAGCTCAAAACTGGGGAAGTAGAGCAGGCCATAGACCTAGCAAAACATCCCTTACGAAGAGTGCTTTGTATCGCCTTGTGGTTGGAGAGATCCACCGACAAACTTATCAGACAATCTTATCAAGATTCCATTCATTCCCCTAACCTACTTTCTGATAAAATATTAGAAGGGGTTGCCACTTTAACCGAGCAACAGCAAAAAATCATCCGATATGTCTATGGCACCCAATTATCTCAGGAAGAGGTCACTCAAAAGTTAAACTGTACTGCAAATGAGCTGACTTGTCAGCTTACGGCATCCCTGAAAGAATTGCAGATAATTTTGCACCTCAAACTCACAGAATTGCTCACCACCACGGTCAAAACTTGGTTAAAATCTCATTATCAAACCCAAGTTCTGCCCCGATTTCCCACCCGGTATCCCGAGGAGTATCAACTTTTGATACTGTATTATCAACAAGGGTTGAAACCTCGAAAAATCGCCAGTCGCCTGAGTGTTGGCTATCACGTTACCGTTGAGGAGGTGGTCAACCAACTCTCTCAAGCGGAAGGGCTATTTTTAGAGGCTATCCAGTATTGGTGCCAACAACAGTTAGCAGTCTCCCTCACCGAGGGGGATTTAGAGAAAGTTCTGAAAAAATGGTTTTAATCTTTTCAAATAAGGAAAAACTGACATGAATGCCAATGTGACCCATCCTATTCCCCCCATTGCTCCCGATGAACTGTATTTTAATCTATCGTTGGAAATGCAGGATCAAGCATGGCAAAAATCTCGATGCCATTCTAACCCCCTTGCTCGAAATCAAGCCTATCTCGGACACTTATGCTTCCAGGGATTTATGAGTTGGTTTTCGGAACGATTTGAGCAGAATTTTCAGTTCGTGGAACCCTATGTCAAACACTTAGAAAGTCTTTGGGAATTTATAGAGGGAGTGCCCCTTGCCTTGGGAAACAATCGACTGGTGTTGATTCCCAGTCAAACCTTGAATCCCGATGATTTAATCGTGCCTCGGGAGTGGATTGATATTCCTGAATTGCGGGCAGATTATTATCTGTCAATTCAAGTCAATTTGGATGAAGACGAAGAAAACTGCTGGATTTGTGTGCGAGGGTTTGTGACGGATGTAGAGTTGGAAAACCGGGCAACCTATACCCGCAGTAGTCGCCTTTATGCTTTATCACCAGAGGATTGGCATCAAGATTTAACTCTCCTCTGGGAAACTCTGGGGATTCATCAAGCTAAACCCGTTTCTCCGTTGCCCCCGATGTCCTATACTACGGTTAAAGATGCAGTGAGAGGGTTGTCCCCAGCAGCATTGCGATCGCCACGACTGCGACTGCAACTTCCCTTTGCCCAATGGGGGGGAATCATGGCAAACGAAACCTGGCGCAAAGAACTGTATCAGCAGCGAGTCAAACCTCCTGCTTTAACCCAATGGTTCCAGGTACAAGGGAGTGCGATCGCCACGGAACTGATTGCGATCGGTTGGCAACTTTATCAAGAGGTTTTTGGCGGGTCCCAATTAGCGGGAACATTCCGACGTGCCCCTGTAGAACCGAAAGCGATGGTGAGTCGGGTGAAACAATTGGAGTTAGGTGAGGAGGCGATCGCCCTGGTGATTGATTTAATGGAGGATACGGAAGGCAACTTGTGGATTTCACCCCAACTGCGGCCCTTTAATCCGGGCGATCGGACCAAATGCTTATCACCCAATTTAAAACTTGCCTTATTAGACGACGAGGGCACCACTCAAGTTGAAGTGCGATCGGAAACCGAGACCAATATTCTCCAATTCCCCCAACCCTTTTGTAGCTCACCTGGGACCGAGTTTGTTCTCAGCATCAGTCTAGGCAACCAGACAATTCTCGAATATTTTACCATTTAAGCATCTAACCGTTGAGGAAACATTAAGAGGACTAGAAGGATGGCAAAATTAGTCAAACTGTCATTAGAGGGAGAAATTTCCTCCGGCTATAAAGTCGAGTTAATTGAGATTTCCGAAGAACAACGGGATGGCAAAGTCCTCATCGAAGGCCTTTGGGGAAAACTCCCTCCAGCCGCCGAGATTTACGAATGTTATCAAACCTGGCAGGATAATTACGAACAACTCGAACAGATTTATCGAGGGAGAGAATTTCGGTTTTTAGACATAGAGAATAATTCAAATGTCTCTTTAGCCAAATGTCAACAACTCTCCCAAAACCTAGAACAGGAAATCAACCAATGGCTAGATGCTCCAGGATTCAGAAAAATTGAAGATAGAATTCGCACTCATTTAAGCCCCGAAGAAAACATAAGATTTCTAATTAAAACCACTGATTATAAACTCTGGCAAATTCCTTGGTCTGCCTGGGATTTTTTTGACACTTATTCTAATGCAGAAGTAGTTTTTAGCTCCTTCGATGCCAAATATGGTGAAAAACCGATTAAAGTCACTCCCAGAACAAATGTCAGAATTTTATCAATTTTTGGCAGCGATGAGAATATTAATACCAAACCGGATCGAGAACAAATCGAGCGCTTAAAATCTGTTGGGGCTCAACCCACTCTGATCCACAAACCCAGTGTGGACAATCTCAGAAATTTGTTATGGGACAAATCCTGGGATATTTTCTTTTTTGCCGGACATGGAGACCGAGATAAAAACTCCCAAAAAGGTAAAATTTATCTGAACTCAAGCGAATACTTAACTCCCTCTGAGTTTAAAAATACTTTAAAAACAGCCATTGTTGATCAGGGCTTAAAAATTGCCTTTTTAAATTCCTGTGTGGGATTAGAAGTCGCTTATGAACTGGTAACCGACTTTAGTATTCCCGTTGTCATCGCTATGCGTGAACCCATTCCTGATGGGGCTGCCCAAAAATTTCTGGAATACTTTTTACTAGAATATGCTGATCATGGGCGTCCGATGTATGTCGCAGTTCGTCGAGCAAAAGAGCGGATTGCCGAAGAGTTGCAGACTGAATATCCTTCTTTAAATTGGTTGCCCGTCGTTTGTCAAAATCCAGCATATATTCCCCCAACATGGCGTGACTTACATAATAAAATTTCATTAAAACAAGCGAGTATAAGCAGTTTATTTTGTACATTTATTGTTGTTATAGCTCGGATTTTGGGCCTATTCCACTCCTCAGAAGTTGCAGTTTATGACTTATTCTTGAGACAAAGACCTCCAGAAATCGTAGATTCGCGCATTTCAATTATTACAATTAATGATGAGGATCTGGACTACCAATATTATGAAAAAGAATTTACTCCGCGATATTCTTTGTCCGAAGAAGCATTTCAAAAAATTCTAAATAAAATTATTCCTTATCAACCCCAGTTAATTGCTCTGGATATTTATCAAGAACATCGATTTCAAAACTTGGAATTATCACAAGCTGTAGAAAATTTAGTGAAGGAAAAAAAAATGATAGGAGTCTGTAGGCTGGGTGATTCTGAGGTTAATAATCGCTCGCTGAGAATCAATGATAGTTTTATTCAGCCCGACAGTGTGGGATTCTCCGATATGCCTTTTGACCCAGATATGCGAATTCGTCGGCAACTCCTCGGTGCTCAATCAACCGATCGATGTTCAACCGGGTTTTCTCTAAGTCTCCGGGTTGCATTACAGTATTTACAAAAAATTCTCAATCAAAGTTCTTTGCTCACGACTTTTCCTGATAAACAACGAGCAGTAAATGGAGTCTTATTCCCGAGAATCCGGTATAATGCTGGCGGATACCAATTACCGTTGAATTCCGCAGAAGGAGGATATCAAATTTTATTAAATTATAGAAATGCAGAATTTGAACAAATTTCCCTAAAAAATTTGTTAGAAGGATTAGAAGAAGAGAGGTTAGAGAATTTGATTAAAGATAGAATTGTTTTGATTGGGGCTATTCATACGGATAAGCATTCCACTCCTTTCATAAATCACCGCACCCAAAATATGTCAGGGGTAGAAATTCAAGCCCATAAAATTAGTCATATTATCAGTGCAGTTTTAGATGGCAGACCACTATTTTGGTGGTGGTCTGATTGGACAGAAAGTTTATGGATTGGGTCTTGGTCTTTAATGGGAGGTTTGTTAGTCTGGAAATTGCGACATCCGTTAACCCTAGGATTGGCAACGATGACGATGATATTCATTTTAGGTGGTGTTTGCTGGGTCCTATTTCTACAAGGAGGCTGGATTCCTTTAATTCCTTCTGTATTTGTGTTAATCTTAACCTCTGGAACATTAATCCTGTACAAATTATCTTGATGAACCGGATTTTATTGAAGTGATTCCAGACCCGCAAATCTACTCTTTTGTCTCAGTCCAGACTTAGATGCAGTAATTTTTTCATACATCCTTGGTAACCTATGCTTGGAAAAATCATGAATATTAAATTAATTTTTAGCCTTAAACAAGGAATTGCCCGCAGTACAATGATTGCCATACTTATCATGCTAATCATCCCGTTACAGGTTTTATCCCTTCAAAAAAATGATGACAATCAAAACTTTGAAGATGAACAAAGACTGAATGATGTTGTTGGAGGAGGAAGTCGAGGCGCTTGTGTCCTAGACTCTAATAGCCCCCGGAGGCTCACGGCATTAGTCCCCGCTAAAATCCGGGGTGGTACTCTCCAGGAACAACCGAGTTTATGGTTTTATTCTCCCTATACTCAGAGTGAAGAAACTCAACTTTTCGCTACGTTTAATATCTTGACAGATGAGCGCAGACAATTTGGAGAGTTCATGCCCATTAAGTTACCGAAAGAACCCGGGTTTTTTAAAGTTTTGATTGCACAAGAATATCCTCTTGAATCCCAAAATTGGTACAACTGGCATTTATCGATAGAATGTAATCCTCAAGATAAAAGTCAGAATATTTCGATTCAAGGATGGATTGCACGACTTGAAGAAGAGAACTATTCAGGAGACTCTGATTTGATTTGGTATGATCGGGTAGATCGCCTTGCCCAACAACTCTGTAACAACCCTTTAGCGGATGAAACTCTCAAAATTGAATGGGAAAATCTGTTAAATTCAGTTGCTAATGACCTACAGGATAATCGCCGTAAATTTTGGGATATACTGATTCCTGAACCCCTAAATTGTCCTCTTTACTAAGCACGGGGGCAAAAATCATTGCATCTTTTGGGACACTCTGGGCAAGGGTTTCAAGGACAAAACTTAGGCATAAACTTCATATCCTATAAGGTTGATTCGCGAATCAACCCTACAGTATATAGCGTTTCTCATGAATATACAGGACAGCCCTCACCCCAAACCGACGGCGGCCCAAAGGGGGAGAGGGGCTTTATAGAATATATAATGAGTTCACCGAACCGCTATATGAGATTTTATATTAAATAATGCGTAAGTCATGACGAAATCAAAATTTGCAATTTATTGAAGGTCTATTTCCCTTATTGTTCAAATCTATTTAAATACTTTAATAGGAGGAAATTTCAAAAATCAATCGAAAATGAAATCCGATTGGATTAACTGGTTCTATAAAGAGTGTTGTAACAAAATAAACGGTGACCAATAATAGGGATGATGATGACGACCCTTCCGATTTTCTTCTGTAATCATGATTTTTTGAGCTTCCTGAAGTGCCTGAGAAAGATTATAAGTTGATTCGGGTAAAGTCGTGGAAAGTTCTGTCAATTTTTGATAAAAATTATTCATCAGAATAGTAGTCGATTCATCACTAACAGACCAAAGAGATGCAATGGTGTTATTAATTCTGCTAGTGACAGTGACTCCGGCAATTCCTAATGCTGATTTACGATCTCCTTTGGCCGTTTGACAAGCACTTAAAACTAATAATTCAATAGGATTTTTACTGGAATCGGAATTAACTTTGAATAAACTATTAAAATCGGCTATGTCAATAATTCCCTGTCCAGCCAAGACAAATGTTAAATAGCGTTGAGAACTAAAATTTCCATGAGTTGCTAAATGTAAAATAGAAAAATTACTCGTTTGAATAGAATTTTTGAGATTAGATGGTGTAAAAGTGTTTGCAAAAAATTTTTGAGAACGAGAAAAATACTGATTGACTTTTGTTATTTCTTCTTCAACATGATCTAAGTTGCTAAAAGAGATATTTCTTTCTGTACGACCTTCGGAAATTCCTGCGGTTAGTACCTGTCTTAATAATTCTTTTTTACCTGAATTAGTTTTTAGTAATTGTAAGCTGCTCACGATTGAAACTGGATTAGTTTCAATTAAGTATTGATGGCTTTCCTTGTCGTATAATGCACCCATTGGGATGGTTTGGAAGGGAATATCCAGAATGAAAATTAATGACTTGTTATTCAATTTAGATTTATAGGGTTTAATCAACCATTGATACATTTCATAGGAAATATCTTCCATTTTTTCATACAAAGTTCTTTGGATTAGTTCAGATTTTAGACTTTTGATGATATTTTTTGAGGTTGATTCAAGCTGGGTAATTGAGTAATGAGTTAAGGGTTGTCCAGCCAAAGCTAATACCACCTCTAATTTTTGAGGCAAAATCATGGGGTAGATCAGGGCATAGTTTGGATCTTTTTGAAAAATTAATTCTAATTTTTCAGCAACCTTCTGTTTAGCTTCGGAAACGCTACGAGCCAACTGAACTTGGGGTTCGGGTTGCAAGTCACATTGCAGAAAATTCTGTAATTCAGCAACTTGCAGGAGTTCGATGACGCCTAAAGCTGTTTGAATGTGATCTTGAGGGGTGACTTCATTCCCTTGGGGGTTTAACAGTAACTCCACTAACTCCCGGTAGACGGGTTCGACCCGATCGCGAAAATCAAACTGGAGGTCCGCATTCATCTCACCCATGCCAGCGGCGATCGCCACTAAATTTTGACGCACCCTTTGCAGCAAATCCACCGCTTCCGTATAATGCCGAATCGCTTCCTCCGTTCTCCCCTCTTCCGTGAGAATTTGTCCTAACTGCCACTCCCACTGATACCTGATATCGATCGCATCCGGTGGCGTCATTGCCACTGCTTGTCGGGTCCACTGTTCCGCTTCAGTCCAGTTCCCTTGCTGTTGTTTCATCCATCCCAACTCGCCGATCGCATAAGCTTCTGCACGTTTATCTGCTAACTCCTGTGCTTCGGCAATGGCAGTTTCTAACTGGTTCTGACTCAATTCTTCTAGGTTCAGTCGGGTTAAACTGCGTGCTAAATGAATGCGATCGTACACCTTCTCCCGATTCAAGAAGGGCAGAATTTCAATCAGTTGAAGAACTTGAGGGGCTAATTCATTCGCCTGTCTCTGTAACTGACTGGTTTCTTCTTTTAATTCTTCGGTATCTTTTAAATCCAATATCAGGCTTAAGTGGTTCACCATCGCTTGAACTTGAGTCTCAGGTTTGGCTGCCGGTGAATTCCAGGATTGTTGATAAAAGTCCTGGGCTGTTTCGTAAAAATTCAAAGCACTAATTTTGGGAAGGTCTTTAAACGGAATTTCGCAAGGTTTTACCACTTGTTCTGTCGTGAAAATGGGTTCGGATGTCTTATCCTTGACTGAATCCAATTGGTCTTTGATCCGCTTGCCGATCGCCTGGGCGGTATTTCCCAATTCCAGGTCAATCTCCGGAATTTCCTTTCCCGCTTCTAAAACACAGTAGGACTGATCCAACACTCCAATCGCCCGATAAGTTTTCCCCAAACTGAGGATGCCACTCAATCGAATTTCTGGTTCAGAATCATTAAGAATTGTGTTTTATAAGTTCTTTAAAGTTTTCAATGCTTCCCGATACATTCCCAATTGCTGCATCGCTTGGGCTTGATTAATCTGGCTGGCAATGACCCATTCTTGTTGGTTAAGTTTCTCATAAATTGTAGTCGCTTCAGCGAACTGTTCTAAGGCATGAGCAGCTAATTCCGGTTGATTTCGCGCTAAATTAACCTGGGCCTCTGTAGTCAAAATTCGAGCATGAATGATTTGATTTCGCTCGGATGTTCCTGGTATCGTCACCTGATTTAGCAGTCTGAGACTTTCCTGAATCGATATTTCGGCTTCATCTAATTTGCTTTGACGCAATTGAGCTAAAGCCAGATAACTAAACCCTAATGCTTTTTCCTCTCCAGATAATAACCCGACTGATGCCCACCAAGCGGTTTCGGCTTCAGCAAACTGGAGATTTTCGTAGAAGCGACTCCCTTCTTCTAAGCGCATTTCCCCGTCAGAACTCGGAGTTTGAGCAACGGTTTCACCCCAGGGTTGATAGGCCAACACTGGTGAACCCCCTTGGAGATTTAAGATAGTAATAGTTGCGAAAATACTGATGAGAATAAATTTCCAACCCCGGGTTAGAAAGGATTGTACTTTACTGAAAAATGGATGCCATTTTCTTGCCATGTTCTGTTTCGCGAATTAATATCAACCAGGGGTTTACCAAAATCTAAACGAGCACTCAATTGATTGCCTAACTCTAACTGGAGTCCCACACCCAGAGAGACGAGAGAAGTTGTATCTGGATTGGGTTGTCCCCCGCTATTCCAGCCGGTACCCACATCCAGAAAAGGAGCCAATTGCACCAACCCATTCCCGCCAGCAAAGCGGAAAACCGGCAAGCGGAGTTCGACAGAACCCAACACCCCATTATCGGTTAATAGGGTATCCTGACGATAACCGCGCACGGAATCCAGTCCACCGAGACCGATTTGTTCAAAGGATACCAGATTGTCGGGGGACAGTTGGACATCCCCACGCACAAACAGCAGGGTATCTCGTCCGAAACTCCGCACCCACTGTCCTTGTCCCCGCCAAGCGAAGAAGCGACTATCCGGGGCATTATTATTTACGGTGGCATCAAAGGCATCTACTCCTAAACTAAAGGTCGATCGCAGGGCCAAAACTTGCTCCGGTTGGCGTTGGGTCCATTCTTGGAAGAAGCGTAAGGCTGAGACGCGCAGTTCCCCATTATTGTTGGCACCGGCAGAGAGGGGGAAGCGATCGCCCAATAAAGAGGTCTCACTTGCTTGCCGGGAAGCGGTCAACCCCAGGGCAAATTCGCGGGTGTAGTTGTTGGTTGCTCTTTGGAAGGGTTGACGCAATGTGAGTTCATATAAACGGGAGTTGGCCTCGATATCCAGACGATCGAAGGGAGATTCGACAATTTGGCTGTTGCCGTTGCTATAGCGGAATCCGAGGGTGGTATTACGGGGAGTGATAGGAACTATATAACTGCCTTCCCAGGTATTGCTACCCTCAGTGCGGGCATAACTGAGGAAGAGGCGATCGCCCAGTCCCAGTAGGTTATTATAGTTACCCTGGACTTGCTGCCGAAAGGTACTCACTCCAGGCGATCGGCGGTTATCCAAAACCAATTGGGTCTCGGAAAAGGGGGACGCTTCAATGATGTTCACTTCTAGTATATTTTGTCCCGGGATAGGGACAGCGCGGAGTTCCCCTTGCACATCTTGGATTAATGGATCGAGTCTGAGTAAGCGTAACGCTTCCACAATTCGGTTCACATTCACGGGTTCATTCCCGATCGCAACCCAGAGGCGATCGCGCACATAATTATTCAGACGATTTGAATTCACCTCAATATCTTGTAACATCCCCGGAACCACGGCAATTTCCACCGTATTCTCCCGCACCGTTTGGGGTGGCAGATAGGCACCCGTCGTAATATATCCCGCTTCCACATAGAGATTGGTAATCGCCGAACGAGCCTCTCGCAGGTCCGCAAACGAGAGCGATCGATTCGTATAAGGCGCTAAAACTTGACTAACTTCCGCCTCAGAAAACACCGAATTGCCAACCACATTAAATCGCGCCACCGTAATCGATTCCGGGATACCCGATGCCTCAGTCCCCACATTTTTCAAACCGGGAGAAAGCGCCTCTCCATCACAACCAATCCCCGGTAAATCTGGTGAACTCTTCTCAACAGCAGCAATCAGAACCACCTCACCCTGCTCATTCAATTGCCAATTCGAGGCTTCTGAAATGCGTTGAACTAGGACAGATTCCCCAAGCGAAAAATTTCCGAAATTCTCCCCAGAACCCTCAGAATTTCGCCCAGGAAGCGGGTCTAAATTATCAATAAAATTACCACCCGAACGAGGTTCCCGAGGCGATGGCGGTAATCCTCCCCATCCCGAAACAATAAATCGACTGCTATTGTCACCACTCCCCACATCACATCCTCGGGGAACCAGCGCAACGGGATTAATCCGGTCCTCTTCCAATTCAACCAATGCAGCAGCCGGGTCAACTTCCGGGCGATTAATGGCCACCACCCCATCAATTCCCCGTTGAGAACTGGCATCAATATCACTATCAAAAGACCGAATATCCGCTGTAGTATTCAGTTGAATATTCCCTCCTCGTCCATCTTCTGCCTGAGCGGTAATATTACTATTTTCTCCCATAACTAGGGTTTGGGTATCAATGGTAATATTCCCCCCTGTGGCAAAATTCGACGCATTAGTTGTAATACTACCACCTCTGCGTAATTGTAAATTATTCGTGGTGATGGTAATATTAGCATCCTCTCCTGCTGCGGTTGTAGCTCGGATACTGCCTTGATTTTCTAAAAAAATATCAGCCGCATTAATTCTAATATTTCCTGCTTGACCTGGTTGGATTTGGCGAACATTTTCAAGGTCCAATACTTCTAAAATCAACCCTAAAATTTCAGCGGGTAGCTCGTCAAAACTCTCTATTTCAAAAAACTGTAATATTTCTCCAAGAGTATCTCCCCTGGCGGATACCCTTGCACCATCTCGGATAACCAGTTCGTTGGTTTCTATCGTTAAATTTCCGGCTTGACCCAAACCCATCGATGAAGCAAAAATTCCACTCGGGTCGCCCTCAGTTCCTGTTCCCGCCAATTTGATAGATTCTGATACCCGAATTATTAAATTTCCACCGGGACCCAATCCAACTGTTCCAACTGCAATTTGTCCTCCTTTATCTACAATGAGAGTTGGGGTTTCTAAAACAACATTGCCTCCACTCCCAGTTCCTAATGGATTATTTTGATTTGAAGAAATACTGCTCGCACGCGGATTTCCTCCTAGATCTTCTCCTTCTCCACTAACTGTAATTGATTCAGAGGCTCTAATATTAATGTCACCGGCTTGTCCTTCTTCAAAAAAGCTAGAGGCAGAAATTTGTCCCCCTTCTTCGAGAATTAACTCACGCACCTCGATATTCAAGGCATTTCCCGGTTGTCCTTCATTCACCCCCGTGGATATCGTTGCGCCATTTCCAACCCGTAACTGTCCCGCATTAATTGTTAAATCAGCCCCGATACCAAAACCATAAGTTTCAGCAAGAATCGCAGAAAATTCACTTAAATTGAGAGAATCAGCAGCATTGATTTCGACAGTTTTTCCAATTTCTTCTCCCTCTGTTATAGATAAAATAACCGATGAATTATTGAGGTTAATATTTTGTCCATGAACGCGGAGTTCTCCCCCACCGGGACCACTAGCATCAATTGAGGCTGCTTCCGTGAGTTGAATATCTTGAAATCCGGTGACATTTTGATAATCGAAGGAGAGATTTTGTGCCGTTGAGGTTAAACCGACAGTGCTACCTGCGCTCACACTTCCCACCTCAATGCGTCCAGATTCTGCAATTAAGTTGCCGCCATTGAGGGTAACCGATGACCCCAGAATTGCCAGGGTATTACCGGGATTCACTTGGAGTCCATCGGACCGATCGCTGCGATCGACTGCACCGAATTCATCGACTTCTAAATTATGACCGATTCCTAATACATTAATGGGTCCGGATGTGGTGCCAAATTGCAATCCAACCGGCGCATTTACGGTGAGGAGGGGTAGGGTTTGGGGATTGGTGGCGCTAAAGAATGAACCATCAGCAAAGACAAACCGATCGCCTGTTGTTGCCAGAAAAGACCCCCCGAGTTGTAGTCGCGCATTGGGACCAAAAACAATGCCGTTGGGGTTGAGGAAAAACAGGTTAGCGTTGCCCTTTGCTCTTAAAATCCCATCAATATTAGAGATAGAACCACCCGTGATCCGGGTGAGAATTTGGTTGATTTGATCCGTGTTGTTGAATAATGCTTCGGTATTTGTGGGGACAGAAAATTCTTCAAAACTGTGGAAGAGAGTCCCGCCGGTGGTGGAGGTCCCGCCTTCAATAATAAAGGTGTTGCCGTCTGGGGTGACGCGGGAATTTTCCGGTAACGTGCGATCGGGGACAATTTGCGCTGAAGTTCGAGTGGGTGCTATGGCAAACCAGCAGAGGGTTAAGCTGACGGAGAGGACGACGGGGAAAAGGTGTGGTTTCATCAATAGCGTCATGTAAACATCGGGTACTGATGTTATGGGAGAAAAATCGAAAAGTTATGCAGACTGAGAAAAGGCCCGGATCCGGATAGAAAGCAGACACCCAGGCGATCGCCTGATATCTAAGGGAAGATTAATCCTTTGATGCCACTTTTGCAACCCCTGCTCAACTCTAGTTTGGCGTACAGGACCCTGGCATCTTGAACCAGCAACCGGGTTGTGGCATTGATATCAAGGGAATTCACCGAAAAGTCACCGGAAAAAACCAGGTTCGGTGCATCGGTGATAATGTAATGGTTTCTGGATATTGGGGACCTCGTAGCAGCCAAAGGGCGATCGCGCTGGGTTGAGAGTCAAAAAAAGCGATCGCCTTGTAAAAAAGAGGGCGATCGCTTTTAAAATCCCTAACCTAATTCTCAATTATTGCGGAATCTAGTTAAAATTTCATCCCGCGACAATTGCATAATTAACTGAGTCCGTTCCAGAGGCGGCAGTTCAATTAATCCGTCAATAATTCTGGCTAATTCAGCATCAACTTCCCCAAACTTCACCTGAAGCATACTTTCTACCATCAACCGTTGTCCCTGTTGATTCCCCTGTTGGATCCCCCGTTGAGTAGCATCTTCCAGACGTTGCAAATACAGTGGCGATAGTTCCATAATTAACTCCTGGTCATCCGGTTCTAAGTCTTGGCGAACTTCTAAAATTGTCCGCAGATTATACAGTAATTCTAGCGCAGCTAACTTCCAAGGATTATCATCCGGTAACCCTTGGAGTTCGTTAACCGCTTGTTGTTGCACTCTTCCCTTTCCTAATAGTCTCAAAGACAGGGTTTCTGGGGTTACCGGCAGTTGGTGGATGGCAATTAGGCCCATTTTTAACCCCCTAGGGCGTCGGTACAGTAAAGGTTAGAAACCCGGTTTCTGTCCTAATCTGTTGCTAATCATCTACATTTTGGGTAAGAAACCGGGTTTCTTGTCCTCGCCTATTTAATACTGTACCGACGCCCTAGCCAAAGAATAAACTCCCTTGACTCCGATTATCGGGTCTTCTGTTGCACCAAAATAGTCTAAAAGGCTGGTGGAAGCGGTTGGCGTTAAAATCCACCCGGTGATGACTTCTTCTTCTGGTAGCGGGTTATTCTCTCGGTTGGCTTTGCGTTCTTCATTGGACTGAATGGCATAGAGTTTAGCGAGACAACTCCGGATTTGTTTGGGTTGAACTGCATTGCGAAAGGGTTCAAATATCGATTGGTTGCCTGCGATTTGTCCCAGGAGTCCTAGGGAACTCCGGTCTCGGTTTGATTCAGGGTTGGCGATAAACAAGACATCGACTTCTTGGACTTCGGCGGCAATGGTTTTGCCGGTTTCTACGGTTCCAAATGGACTGAGTAGTTCTTCTAAATATTGTTTGGCGAATTGGTCATGAATAAATCGGGTCATGGATTGAATGGCGGTTTGGACTGGCTTTATTTTACCAGAATTTTGCAGAGAATTAAAACAAGCGATCGCCCTCTTATTTCGAGAGGCGATCGCTTTTAAAATCCCTAACCTAATTCTCAATTATTTGCAAATCGAGCTAAAATTTCGTCCCGAGACAATTGCATAATTAACTGAGTCCGTTCCAAAGCAGGTAGTTCAATTAACCCATCAATAATTTGGGCTAATTCAGCATCAACTTCCCCAAACTTCACTTGAAGCATACTTTCTATCATCAACCGTTGTCCCTGCTGATTTCCCTGTTGCACTCCCTGTTCAAGGCCCTGTTGGATCCCTCGTTGAGTGGCATCTTCCAGACGTTGCAAATACAGTGGCGATAGTTCCATAATTAACTCCTGGTCATCCGGTTCTAAGTCTTGGCGGACTTCTAAAATTGTCCGCAGATTATACAGTAATTCTAGCGCAGCTAACTTCCAAGGATTATCATCCGGTAACCCTTGAATTTCGTTAACCGCTTGTTGTTGCACTCTTCCCTTTCCTAATAGTCTCAAAGACAGGGTTTCTGGGTTTACAGGCAGTTGGTGAATGGCAATCAGGCCCATTTTGAATCCCCTCGGGAAAGAATAAACTCCCTTGACTCCGATTATCGGGTCTTCAGTTGCGCCAAAATAGTCTAAGAGACTGGTGGAAGCGGTGGGAGTTAAAATCCACCCGGTGATGACTTCTTCTTCCGGTAACGGGGTATTCTCTCGGTTGGCTTTGCGTTCTTCATTGGATTGAATGGCATAGAGTTTAGCGAGACAACTGCGGATTTGTTTGGGTTGAACTGCATTGCGAAAGGGTTCAAATATCGATTGGTTGCCTGCGATTTGTCCCAGGAGTCCTAGGGAACTCCGGTCTCGGTTTGATTCCGGGTTGGCGATGAACAAGACATCGACTTCTTGGACTTCTGCGGCAATGGTTTTGCCGGTTTCTACGGTTCCAAATGGACTGAGTAGTTCTTCTAAATATTGTTTAGCGAATTGGTCATGAATAAATCTTGTCATTGATGATTGTGGAAATACACAAGATTTATTTTATCATTAAATATCAAAAAAACATAGGGTGGGCAATGCCCACCCTCGTTGATTATTCTAAGCGAAGAGTCGTTTCTTTAAGTCGTTTTTGCAACCATTCTTGAAACAATACTTCGCGAAGTTCTCGCTGGATGATGGGGTCATCTATAGAGGCAGGCAAGCGATCGCGTACCCAACACAAGCAATATCGTCCGTCTAAATCCACGGGTCCGATAATTTCGTCGGTTTTGGCATCTTTGAGCGCTTCTCGCAGGGGTACTGGCAGTTGACCGATTCGTACCGTACCCACCATACCGCCAACGGCTTTATCTTCATCGAGAAGGGTTTTTTCTTTGGCGATCGCCTCAAATTGACTACGATCGCTCTCCAATTGCGCTTTGAGTTCAATCGCGGTTTCTTTGTCTTTAACGAGGATTCGAGAAAGCACCACGCGATCGCATAATTCTTGCCGTTCCTCAAACCGTTTTTCGAGTTCCGGCTTGGCGATCGCTATTTTCAGCTTTTCCACCTTAATCCCAAAGGCCAGTTGCTCGCAAAACTCATCATAAGTTAGATGATTTTTCGATAGCCATTCGTTAAACTTGCTGGGATTTAAGAGATTGGCTTGTCGGGTAAAATTGGAAATTGCCTCATTAATTTGAAATTTAGTCGCCTTGATGTCAGAACGATTTTCCAGTTCTTGGGTGAGAACGTAGTGCTGCTTGAAGTCGCCAAGCATTCGTTGCAAGCCGCCAGACACTTTCAGCATTTGGCAGACTTGTTTAAAGGAGAAAGATTCGTCAGCGATCGTCACAAATGAATTAGAATCCATAACTATTTTTGGGGGTAAAAAACAAAGGTTTTCAACGGTCTTAAAACCCGGACACCCTGGAAGGGTGCGGCTATACGGACAAAGCCTGCCTCCGCAGGCTAGTTCTATAACAGACTTCTTATACCAAATCCGGTTGTTAAAAGTCGGTTTTCTGGATTAGCCCGCGCAGGCGGGCTTCGTCCTGTGAGCCTCCACCCTTCAGGGTGTGGGTTTTTATAGACCTTTAACAACCGAATTCCGTATTAGTTGCCGGATTTAGTATGATGTAGGGGCACGGCATTGCCGTGCCCTTTGCCGGTTCTACGACAACTTCATCATCCAGGCATCTTCTTCGCCGAGATTAGAACCCTCTAAATCGCCGGTGGTGTCACCCGCAAGATAGATGCCGGTGATATCCAAAATCATGTCATTGACAACATCATCGCTGTCGCTGCCAAATTGTTGTTTCCACTGCAACGCGCCATCGACGTTGTATTTAGCCAGGAAGATATCATCAGCGCCAAATTGAGTGGTGCCGAGTTTACCTTCGGTGGTTCCAGTGAGGTAAACATTACCCAAACTATCGGCAACGACGGTACTGCCACTATCGGCATTTGTAGTGCCTAACAGTCGCTTCCAATTGACGCTGCCAGTGGTGCTATCTAACTGGGCAACCCAGGCATCGCCGTTGCCGTAGTAAGTGCCGCCTAAACCGGACTTGTCGCCGTGAATTGCCTTCCACCAAGCATCGCGATCGCCTACCCAGTCATCTGGATCGCCGGGATAGGTTTCGCCTAACCACCCAAAGGTTTGACCCCCCAAATAAACGTGACCGTTATTATCCACAGCAACGCTACGGGCAATATCCACCGCAGTGGTTCCTAACTGGGTTTGCCATTGCAAATTGCCACTGCTGTCTAACTGGGCAACCCAGGCATCCCCATCGCCTTCGCGGGTTCCAGCTAAAGATCCTTTCGTTTCGCCAGTGATGTAAACGTTGCCATTATTGTCTACCGCAATTCCCAGGGCTTCATCTTCATCGGTAGTACCCAACTGTTTCACCCAGGTTTGAATACCTTCACTGTCGTATTTGGCAACCCAAGTATCCGTTGCACCTTGGTTAGTGCCGTCGATGTCGCCAGTGGTACGCCCCGTCACGTACAAACTGCCGTCATTGCCAAGGGTTAAAGCACCATTGGTAATGTCATAACCCGCACTACCCAGGGGTTTTTGCCACTGTTGAGTGCCGTTGCTGTCGTATTTGGCAATCCAGCTATTTGACGGGTCCCCACTCCATCCGAGAACGTATAAATTATCGGCACTATCCACCGCAATTTGTTTCGCTTCATCATCGCCAGCAGTTCCCAATTGAATCTCCCACAATTCGCTACCACTGCTGTCGCGTTTGACGATAAACGCATCCTTGCCACCCCCTTGAGTTTGGCTTGAACTGCTAGAGCTTTCCGATGCCTGCATAACTGAGGATTCGTCATCGCCAGGGCTTCCAGCTTCACTGTGCCACACATCGCTACTGCTGTTGTTGATGATGATGGAAATAGTGTTGCCACCAGCATTGGTTCCGCCTAAGTTGCCCGAAGTGTGACCGACGGTGTAAGTGTTGCCCGCACTATCCACAGCGATGCTATTGGCAACATCATCCGCTGAAGTGCCGAACTGTTGCTGCGACTGTAGGGATTGAGTTTCATTGTCAAGAATCTTCAACTGTGCGTAATACGTGCCCCGCATCGCATAGTTGGGATTGCTCTTTAAGTAGATATCGACAATTTCATCTTCTTCGAGTTCACTGTCATCAATGGGATTGATGTCAATGGTTATGGAAGATTCACCCGCCGGAATGGTGATGCTTTCTGGGATAGATTCATAATCGATGCCGTTTTTGGCTTTATGCCACCACCCGGTAGAAATCCAGTAATCCACTGTTAACGGATTGCTGGTGTCGCCGGTGCGGCTAATGGTGAATTGACCCGGATCGCCATATTCAGAGGCTTGATTATCGCTGACGGTAATCTCGACGGTGGGTTTGTCGTCATTATCCACAAGCGTCAGGGGAATCCGATCCCAAATCCGACCTTGATAGTTCATAAATGTATAGGTTAGATCTGGGGTGAGGGTCAATTCTACCGTCTCGTCCCCTTCCACTTCACTATCATCAATGGGGATGAACGTGAAAGAGACACTATGTTGACCGGCAGGAATGATAATGCTTCCGGGGAGTTCTTCGTAGTCTTCCCCATTGGTTGCGGTTCCCGGTAGGGAGTAATAGACCGTTAAATCTTCTTCCACACTGCCGATTCGACGCAACAGAAAATGTTCGTCATTTCGAGATTCCGAGGCATAGGATTCTTGATGGAAATTCGTCGGTTGACCGGAATACCATTCTGCCATCAGCCGTAATTCCGGGATTTCATTGTCCCAAATGACCACCGTATCCAGGTGTTCGCTGCTGTTGATTTCGTAGCCATTACCTTCTGCAAGTTGCAGCCTCACAGTTTCCGGCCATTCTGTTTCTGTGTCTTCCAGAGAGGTAATGGTCAAGGTGATGGAAGATTCACCCTCCGGAATGATAATGCTGGTGGGAATTGTGGCGTAGTCGGTGCCATTCTTCGCTTGGGGACGAGACCAATGGATAGACGGTTCAATGGTGAAATTCACCGTCATCGGAGTGGTGGTATCTCCCGTGCGAGTAAAGGTGAATTCGCCGGGGTCGCTGCCTTCTGTGGCATCGGGGTCGGTTGCTTCGATGCTGACGGTGACGGGATTCACATCAATGCTGACGGTGACTGGGGTTGCCACTGTGACTTTACCATCGGTGAGGGTGGCGGTGAATGCCGATTGCGCGTTGCCGACGGTGGTGGGAGTCCACACGATCGCCTCACCTGCCGATAAGGTTGTCACACCTGCTTCTACGGGTTCACCGTTTTTGGTGGGAATGTCGGATCCGACGGTTTGGATGCGGAATGTGAGAGCGTCGCCATCGATATCAGTGGCACCCGTCGCCGCCACCAAGTCGGCGTGAGTGACGGTAAATCCGGCGTTTTCTGTGGCACCTGTGAGGGTGAGATTGGAGGTGGTGACGGTGGGTGCATTGTTCTCTGATGCCGGTGGATTGGAGAATGTCCAGTTGAGGATATCGTGATTTTCCCATGCTCCGGCTGTGGCTGCGGCAAACCCAACCCAAGCTTTACCGCTATCTAAATCTAAGGTTGTCCCTAAGTCCACTGGCACCGTTAAAACCGGGGTAGATAGGTCATCCATGAAAATTTGCAGAGTGCCGGGGATGTATTTCACTGTAACCGTGTGGACTTCCCCTTCGGACAGGTTGGGAATATCGTTCGTGACACCCAGAGGCGGGAGAGAGGTGCTGTTTCGTCCTGTGCCGCCAGTGTGAACGCTCAGATGATTGTCACTGGGGTCATCGGTGCCGGGTTCGTTGTTATCATAGGTATCGAATTCCAGCGCGAGGCTATTGTAGATGCCGCTATAGCCCAGGGTTCCTCCCCCACCACCGATCGCATCGGCACTGCTATTTTGAATAACAAAAGCAAAGCCATCTCCACCGGAGCCTCCCAAATCGTTAATCTGGAATTGGAAAGTGGTCTCAAAACCGTCTTCCACCGATCGCGGCGTCGCGTGCCACACCGCTCCAGCTTGACCGCCAGCGCCACTTATACTCACCTTCGGGGTCAGGCGGAGTGTGTCGCCCAGTTGTGCCGCGCTACCGATGAGGTTGAGTCCTTCTATCGAGCTAAAGTCTTCATAGTTTAACTCGGTGACGGGGACAACCCGCACGTCATCAATGACAAACCCGGTTGCACCATTGGCAGCATCTCCCTGGAATGACAGGATGGTGTTGTTGCTGTCGGCAGTAAAAGTGGAAGTGTATTTGACAAACTGGAGATTGTTTAGAGTTGATGGAATATCGTGGGTCAGAGTAGTTGAGAGTAGAGAATCGTTACCCGTAACGTCGATATATCCTGTGGATGACTCATTTTCCCAATCTGGGTTATGCGCGTACCAGAAACTTAACTCGTAAGTCTGACCGACTTCTGTGGTAAACGTTTGCGACAGAGTTGCATTGCTGTCAATATCTAAGCTTTGGTCAATACCATCTGGGTTGCTGGTTCCCGATACGCCACTCCACAACAGGTCTATCAGTTCTACCTGGGAATTGGAAAGTGACCAACCAAATCCGTCGGGTAGAGTTGCATCATTGTATGTTTGCCAGAGGCCACTAATATCAACAGCTTCAAAGTCGCCATTTTGGATGAGGTTTGTGGGTTCCTCGCTAATAATAGGCCCGATGTTGACAAAGGTGTTTTTGGACACCCAGGCGTCATAATTGCCAGCGTTGGTGTTGGCTACGGAACCCGTACTGTTGCCAGTGGTGTAAATGTTGCCACTGCGATCGCTGGTAATATCTTGAACGATATCGTCGTTGGCGGTGGCGATGATGCGGCTATTGATAAAGTTGCCGTCGCTATCCAATGTGGTGACAAAGGTATCGTTACTGCCAAAATGCGGTTGACCGTTGAGAGACCCTTGGGTGGTGCCAGTCCAATAGACCATGCCATTGCGATCGACGGTGACACCCCAACCTCGGTCATTCCCTGCGGTTCCTACTTGTTCCGTCCACAGTTGAGTGCCGTTGGGGTCGTATTTCACCAAGAAGGCATCTTGACGTCCGGCATTGGTGTTGCCGTTGAGGTCGCCTTCGGTAGTGCCGGAGAGGTAAATATTACCCTCGCTGTCAATGCCTAATTGAACGTTGCGGCGATATTCTCCGCCGACATTGGGGATGTAAATGTAACCCTCTGCGGCAGGGGTTCCCAGTTGTTTCGTCCAGAGTTTGGCACCAGAAGCGTCATATTTGGTCAGGAAGATATCCGTGCTGCCAGCATTGGTATTACCATCCAGGTTCCCTGTAGTGACGCCAGCAACGTAAACGTTTCCAGCAGCATCTGTCACCACAGAACGCGCCATATCTTCACCTTCAGACCCTAGCATTTGCTGCCAAATCAGATTGCCATTGCTGTCGAATTTGGCAAGTAAGGCATCGGAAATACCGGCTTGAGAATAACCAGCAATATACACATTACTCGCACTATCGACGGTAATGCCACTGGCCCAATCATGGGCAGCATTACCAATAAATTGACTCCACAGGCGATCTCCGTCGCTATCCCATTTTGTTAGGGTGATATCGCCAGTGCCATTGTGACCGGGGCCATCATCGTAGCCAACTGTATAGAGATTGCCTGATGAGTCGTTGGCGATGCCGTTGTAGTAGTCGAATCCTGTAGAACCGGGTTGGCGCGTCCAGAGTTTATTGCCTTCGGCATCGTATTTAGTGAGGAACGGATCGGCAAAGTTGGCATTAATTCCGCTGGCGTTGGTGTTGCCATCTAGGGAACCATTGGTAGCACCAGCAATGTAGACGTTTCCATCGCTATCCACCACAACGCCACGGGATTGGTCGGAGTTGACTGTGCCTAATTGACGAATCCAGGAGCGATCGGCAATGGGTCCAGGAATTTCCACGATGCCTTGCCGAATCCAATTCTGTTGACTCGGCATATCATTCCAAGTGCCAACACCATAGAAATTCGTTTCGGTGAAGTCTTCACCTTCGGGAGTATGAAGTGTGTTATCCGGTGTGTTGCGCCAGTTTATAAATGGGGCTGAATCTCCACTTACCCACTGATAATTACCCTCGGTATTGCCATAAATCGGGCTATCATTTAACCCAATCCATTTTGGACCATTGCCCAAAGTATCAAACAGCCATTGATTCTCATCAGCATCGTCAATGGTGACGAGGTTGCCGCCTAGTGCCTGCGCTTGTTCTTGTGCGCCTAGCCAAGTGTCGGGTGTGGTGAGGAAATAGCGATTTCCCGTCACTGGATTGGTGTAAACGTAACTTGTGGTATCGATAAGGTCTGCACCTTCTATCTGTTGACGCACTTGGGACAGGGTGGCACCTATTTCTAATTGATTTCGCCAGTAAGCAATCTCTGTGGTTTCCGCTTCTCGTCCTAACAGTTCTTGATAAAATTCGGCGATTTTCAGTTCGGCATCGTTGTTCCCTTCATCAGTTGCCGCTTGAATAATTTCCGGACGCAATTGCTCTAAAGTTTCCCCGTTTTGCCAGCGTTCCATCCAGTATGCAAGTAAGGAAACGTCGCGTCCGATCGCTTCGTTGGCAATCCGATTAATCGGATTTTGGTCGGTGAGGATGATGTGACCGCTGGAGTGGGTGCCGTTTTCATAGTCGCCCTCTGCTAAGTTAACCACCAGGGTTTCGTTGCCTTCGATTTCATCATCGGCAAGGGGAATTATCGGCAGGGTTACTAAGGTTTCACCGGCTGGAATGATGATGTTGCCGCTTAAGGTTTGAAGGTCGCTGCCATTCGTCGCATTACCACCCAAGCTGTAATTCACGCTCAAGCTTTGGTCTAAGTTGCCGATGCGCTGAATCACGATTTGTCCGGCATTACCATCTTCTCCCGCTAGGGAATCCGTGACCATGATATTGACAATTGGCTGGTCAAGTTCTGCCGGGTCAATTTCGATGATGCCGGGTTGGGAAGACCAATTATAAGTTAAATCATTCCAGCGACCATCTCCTTCACGATTCATTTCGCCAAAATGTTCTGTGCCGATTGACCAAACAGAATTAGATGGATTTCCGGGCATCCAATTTGTATAGTTAGAGGGTTCTCCATTCACCCATTGATAATCACCCGTTTCTTGACCATACATTTCGCTATCTGTCAACCCAATCCAGAAGGGTTGAATGTTTCCAAAGGTATCTACAATCCACTGCTGTTCGTCAGCAGTGTTAATAGAAACCAGATTTCCACCGACTGCTTCTGCTTGCTCTTGTGCGCTTAACCAGGTGCCGGGTTCGCTTAACAGATACAGATGGCCGTTGGCAGGATTGACGTAAACGAAGGAACCGTAACGGTCTATTGTCGTGCTGTTCCCAATCGTAACCGTATCGCTAATCTCGGTTCCCAAACTGTACCCAATGCCATCGACTAAGGTAATATCAACAGTTTCATTTCCTTCTAATTCGTAATCGTGGAAAGGAACGACTCCCATTGTCACTTTGGTCTGACCGGGTTCAAAAATTACCGTTCCAGTTAATTCTTGATAATCTGTGCCATTGGTGGCAGTTCCAGCAATAGCATACTGCGCCATTAATGCTTTACTGATATCTCCTCCGTCGCGGGTAAATACCAGTTGTCCGGCGTTGCCGTCTTCTGTGGCATCGGTATCGGTGGCGGTGACGCTGACGGTGGCAGCATCATTTTCAGTTCCGTAAAAGTTCAGTTTCCACCCGTTCCAAGTACCGACATCACCACCCATTAAATCGCGCACTTGTAGTTTCCATTCCCCCAGGGAGGATTCGCCCCAATGTCGCGAGGAAGTAAACACCCATTTGTCATAGCTTGTCCCGTCATCAAAGCGCGGTTGCGCGAGGACAGATTCAGTGCCATCGGGGGAAATTAACACGATTTCTAAGTCGCCGCGATACAACCCATCGGCATCGAAAACAAGCTCAATTTTCTCGATCGCAATATCTTCGTAAATCGTTATGGCGTCCGTTATTCCAGTGGTGTCAAGGTCGGGAATTTCTACGCCGGTTGTGTCGTTTTTGGGCAAGCGATCGCCAATCTGGTGGCGGATATTCCCCTCACCATCCCAACCTAAAATATCGATCGCCCCCGAAGTAATCGACACCTCGGGTTCCACAATCTGCCAATCCATCGCCGCCTCTACCGCAAGGGTGGCATCCACTGCGCCAAATCCATACTTATGATTCACCCAACGACCCGCACCATTTTGCACCCAATCGCTATCGGGGTTATCATTTTGCTCGGCAGTATCGACTAAAATATGCTGCACGTCGCGCCACGTTAAATTCGGATTCGTTTCTAACATCAACGCCACGATTCCTGACACTAATGGCGCAGATGAAGAAGTCCCGCCAAAGCGATCGGTATAGTTTCCCTCGTCATATCCTTCCCCATTCACCAAGTCAGTGGTGGTAATCCCCACACTACTGCCATCCTGATACGCCGAACTCGAATACGCCGACACTAATAACGATGCCCCCGGTTCGCTATACCAGGATTGTTTCCCTTGATAATCGATCGCTGCCACTGGAATAACATAGCGCGAATTGGCAAACGGATTGTAATTCACATCGCCGCCATCCCATCCATCATTTCCAGCAGCAAAAATGTTAATATTTCCCAATCCATCTCGCCCTTGCAAAGCGTTATTTTCCAACGCCGCCAAACTCAACCCAGGCGATACAAATGAATCCGCCGGTTTCCAACTATTGTTATAGATATCAATCCCATCATGGGCGTGAGATACTGCTTTGGCAATTTTCTCATCGGTGACTTTTTCTGCAGTCAGTTGAATCTCTGCTAAATCCGCTTCTGGGGCACCTCCACTCACCCCTTCACCATTTCCACCCACTGCTGCCGCAACCCCAGCAACCGCAGTTCCATGCATTCCCGGTGGATGATAGGGCGGAATATCCTCTTCTTCCGACCAGCGAATCCGATTCGATAACCCGAATAACTGTTTCCAACTCCACGATTCATTCAGGGTTTTCGACCAATCAATATCGGTGACCACTGCGCCAAGTTCCTGCCAAGAAACCAGCGTTTCATCTTGCGACCAAATTAGCGTATTCTCTCCCCCATACCACTGCTGCCACAGTTCGGCGCGTTCTCCCGGTTCTGCCGCTAATATTTCATGCAAATTACCGACCAATTCCGTCCAATCCACTGTAGCATCATCCGACCAGCGAATTCGATTCGACAGTCCGAACACTTCTTCTAAAAACAATCCCGGTTCTTCCGACCAGCGAATCCGATTCGACAGTCCAAACAGTTCGTTCCAGTCCCAACTTAATTCGGATTCTTCCATCCAACGCACTCGGTTGGACATTCCAAATAAGGTATCCCAGAACAGTACCGGATCTTCTGACCAGCGAATCCGATTCGACAGGCCAAATAAATGATTCCAAAATAGTTCCGGTTCTTGCGACCAGCGGATGCGATTGGATAGGCCAAATAGTTCATCCCAGGAAATCGGCGTACCATCTTCCCATTCTATGGCATTGCCTTCACCAAACAATGCTTTTAAAAATGCTTCCGGGTCGTCGGAACTGTCGATGTTTTGAGCTTCTTGGAAAATTTCCTCCCAATTCAGATTTGCTTCTTGCGACCAGCGAATCCGATTGGACAATCCAAACAAATCTTCTAAAAGCAGTTGCGGATCTTCTGACCAGCGAATCCGGTTGGAGAGTCCGAACAGTTCTTCGACAGTGACTTCAGTGACTTCGCTACCATCTGACCAGCGAATTCGGTTAGAGAGTCCGAATAATTCTTCGAGGAACTGTTCGGTGTTTTCCGACCAGCGAATCCGGTTGGAGAGTCCGAAGAGTTCTTCTAAGGAAACTTCGGTTTGGGCGTTTTCGCCTTTCCAGATTAAGGTGCGATCGCCTAAACCGGCCAAATCGCTTTGCAGCAATTCGGGATTTTCCGCCCATCGCAACCGATTCGACAGTCCAAACAATTCTTCTAAGGACATCTCGCTACCATTGGCCCAGCGAATTCGATTAGAAAGTCCAAATAATTCTTCTAAAAACTGTTCGGAATCCTCTGACCAACGAATCCGATTGGAGAGTCCAAACAACTCATCCCAGGACATTTCCATATCCGACCAGCGAATCCGATTCGACATTCCAAACAATTCGTCCCAGGAAATCTCTTCATTCATCCAGCGGATGCGATTGGACAGTCCAAACAAGTCTTCAATGGATTCTACTGGCCCATCAGACCAGCGAATCCGGTTGGACATTCCAAAGGTAGTTTCCACATCGGAAAATACGGGTTCGCCGCCGGTTTCCTCAATGTCGTTTAAATCCAGGTTTAAGCCATTTTCCGCAGCATATTTAAAGCGATCGACTAAATCGGGATGGTCTTGCTGAACGCCATCATCGACAATGCCAATCACCACGCCTTTTCCGGTTGCCCAATTCCAGGCATTAATGGCATTTGCCCCTTGACTGGGATTGCCATTCACTTCGTCGGTATCTTCTAAATGCCACTGGTCATTCAGTCCGGGGTCGGTGGGGATAAATTGCGGTTTTTTCAGTTCGATGGGAATCAGAGGATAGGCAAAATCACCACCGACTAAATCTTGCAATCGCTGTTGCACTTCTGCGGCGGTAATAGCTTCCGGAAATTTCCAGACGTAGGTGTTATCAATATGTCCGGTTTGGCGAAGCACTTCTGCCCCTAAAAGATTGGCAACTTGGGAAGCATCGATATAGTCATTCGGCGCAAACCAGACGGCCCATTCGGTATTTTCTACTAATTCTTCTTGTTCATAATTGTCTAAATTTCCGGCGCGATCGACGGCATTTCTGACCGGATCCGATAAGTCAGGGGTGAGGGGTTCTTCGAGGAAATCGTTTGCTGCGGCGACGGCAAATTCTGCATAATTGACCAAATCTTGGCCGATTTCAGTAGTGCGCCAATCCTTTTTGAAGATGCCTTCTTCTAGGAGGCGATCGAGATGTAACGCTTGAGCAGTAGCCCCACGCACTTGAAAGACAAAATCATTATAATCTTGGTCGGAATTAGTATTAACAATTCGGATATCTTCTAGGGCAAAGGTATGACCATCTCCGAGAACATCCGCCAGTTGAAACACATTCATGTCCACAACTTGGCTGAATTGTTCAATGTTATTGGGATGTTCCAAACTCATGGAAAATATCGGCTTTTTCGCTCCCCCCAGTTGCGGATTTTCCCACAGTTCGGCAACGGAACCATTGGGGACTAACATTACGCCAAAGGTATCTCCCGGGCGCATTTGAAATGACTTAACCCCTAAATATTCCCCTTTGTTATAATCGGGTTCTCCTAATTCTCCATGAAATCTTGCTCCTTCTTGGCTATCAGAAATGACCACATAACCCTCTTCAGAATTGCTCAAGGCGCGACGGGCTGCTTCTTGGACTAATTCACTCCAACTCAGTTGATTGGGTTCCAGTCCTGCCAGACTAAAGAAGGCCAATTCCCCGTGACTATAGCCACCGCCATCAAATAAATGGTCAACGGTGACTAGGCCGCTGGGGTCAGTAATTGTAAAGAATCCTGATTGATAATTTAGGCTTTCCTCAACCGTATAACTGCTAGACTGGGTGGGATTTTCGCTGGGTTGAGAGGTTGCTAATAAGGGGCTTTCTTCTCGTTCGGTTGTCTGTTCACCCCCCGTTAAACTATCATATTCACCTGTGCTTACTTCGCTCCGTAATAGGGTGTCTGGGTCTGTAATTACAGGGTCTACTTTAGTTTCATGAGGTTCCAAAAACTGTAGAGAAGTGTCTGAGTCAGAACCGAGGATAAAATTGGTTTCGGAGGTAATCTTGTCAACGGCTTCTTTTAACTGAGCATCCGTTTTCTCCTGGTTATAATTAAGAAATGGGTCATTTACTTCTAATGGTTCGTTGTGGATTAAAGGTGCGATCGCCTCATACTTTTGGTCTTTCCCCTCTAGGTTCGTGAAAGTATTATTCTGATTTTCTTCCGATAAAAAACCATAAAAACTTCCTGACTCATTCCAAAGTAAATTGTCCGACATCATTGTTCTCCTATGCACCCTTGGTTTCTGTTCACCCGCTCAACGGTTTCCTGACGATTCACAATTGGGCGTTTTATTTATAGAGCCTCGATTCCATCCTCCTCTGGCCTAGCTTTACCAATTCTTTACAAAAATCTCGATTAGATGAAGATTCTGTAAAGCAAACATCCGCCCCGTTGAACCGATCGCCATCTGAACCTTGACAGGAACCGACTGTCATTCATCTGAACACAGCCCGGTTTTGACCCATCGTCTAGCTCTATTCCTTTCTCTAGGAAGATGGGGGGTGTTTTATGCGAATCCCCGCCATCTTTACCAAAACTTTATATAACTCTCGGAAAATTCGTCAGACAAAAACCTGAGCTACAGGAAGTAAGACCGCCTACAATAGCAGGATTGAAGGCTTTATGCCCCGACCGAAACAGCGCAATCAACAAGGATTAATGGGGCCGCCATCTTTACTAAAACTTTACATTTAACCCCAAAAAAGCGAGGCGCGATCACACCATAAGCCGCCTATTGGGTCCAATTTAGGAGATTCTCTCCTCGAAATCTCATCCTCAACATCACTGTGCATAATTTCCGAGGAATTCACCTAATAATCATTTAGAAGGCAATCAGGGTGCCCTAGTCCAGGCCATTTACATCATTCATCATTGTTTTGAGGTTCCGATTATGTCCACTTTCACTCCCACCGAAGCACCTTACCTTTCCTCTTTAGAAAAAGGCATCATTGATGAAGTCAACCGCGCCCGAACGAACCCCAGTGCCTATGCTGCCTATTTGGAACAAGTCCGCAACTCTCTAACCACGATAGAAGGGCCGAGTGCGATCGCCGAAACCATTCAATTCCTGCGATCGCAAGCGCCGTTAGCGCCGTTGGAATTGTCTCAAGGGATGACAATGGCAGCGCGCGATCAGGTGAATGATACAGGTCCTCAAGGATTAATGGGACATCAAGGCACCGATGGCAGCACCATGAGCGATCGCCTGAATCGGTATGGCACTTGGCAAACTGCTGCCGCAGAAAATATCAGTTACGGCAAAAAAACCGCCCGCGATGTCGTCTTACAACTGCTGATTGATGACAATGTTCCCAGTCGCGGACACCGGATTAACGTTTTTAACCCCCAACATCGGTTTATCGGCATTGATAGCGGACCTCACGGCCAATGGGGAACCATGTCCGTGATGACCTTAGCGGGAAATTATACAGATGCCAGTTCTCTGCCAACCCTCCCCGCAGCAGTCCCCGATGCTCAGATTGCCTTTAATCCCAGTCGAGGAACTCCAGAAATCGGTACTGCCTCCGGCGTAACGGATTTTACGAATCTCGGCGAGTTTTTTAGCCTCTCTGATGGCAGCGATCGCATTAATTTAGCAGACTGGCCCGATGCAATGGGAACATCCGTCTTGGCCTTAAATGGCAATGATACAGTCATCGGAACCACTGGCAATGATGAGATCAATGGCAACCGGGGAAATGATGATATCCAAGGGGGAAGTGCGAACGATTACATCCGAGGGGGTAAGGATTTTGATGTAATTTGGGGTGAGGATGCCAATGATATCCTCAATGGGAATAATAATGACGATACTGTATATGGCGGTGCAGGGGATGACATTGTAAGAGGGGGAAAAAATAATGATATTCTCTTCGGTGAAGCGGGGAATGATTTCCTGGTGGGGGATTTTGGACAAGATAGTTTAATTGGCGGTCCGGGAAGTGATATTTTTGTGCTGCGGTCCGACAATCAGGATGGATTCAGCAATACATCCCGGTTTGTGACGGAAGTGGATATGATTGCAGATTTTAATCCCAATCAAGGCGATCGCATTGGCTTAAATAATGGCTTATCCCTGTCAGATTTAACCTTTGAAGAACTGGATATCGCCGTCAATGGAGCATCTCAACAAGCGATCGCCCTCCGCATCTGGGCCACTGGGGACTATTTGGGACTGGTACTCAATGTCAACTCCAGCGAACTCCAGGTTCCGGATAACTTTGTCACCGCCGATCAACGGTTAATGTTGGGGTGACCTGAAATTTGGCAGCGGTGGCAACACCCGACGGGGGATCGATCCCCGACCTCATAGCTCAAGAAGTCTAAAGACGAATAAAAGTTTTATCCCATACTGTTTTTAGTCAATTTTCAACCCATGTAGGGGCGCTTCGCGAAGCGCCTCTACATGGGTTTTATCCACCACTGGGTGTTATTTTTTTAGGTTAAAAATGAGAAATATTTAGTGAATTCGTGCATAATTTTTCCCATTCTTCCCACTGATATCAATAGAGCAGGAAACCGACTTTGGAACTCAAGTTATTCCATGAGTTGTTAGCGGCCTGTGATTTTATAAAACGCAAACTTTGCGACTTTGAACAAAGCCCTTAAGCAGTCTTCGTTCAAATCTATTGTGGGTAAGAACAGAACAATGAACGATTCAATATTTCTCAACTCTCTTTTCTTAGGTTTAATCGTAATGGGTCAACCCTCTTCAACCTTAGAGTTTGCCTCTGCTGCTTTAGGCTCCAATATGGGGCTAATTGCAACGGAAATTAGCACAGCAGAAAATTCTTCGGAAATTTGCGTTGATGACAAAGGAAATAAATATCATTGTCCTTCATTTCATGAAACCACCTAGTTTTTCTAGGAGGGATAGAGAGCAATCAGCTAATTCTGGGGAGGGGAAATTTCCAATAACCGTTTTTTTGCCATGCCTAACCATAAATATTCCTCCGGTTTCTGGGGGTTAGCAAGGGTTTGGCACTCTTCCCAGAGGGCGATCGCCTCGGGAAACTGCCCTAAATTATCACGCACTTGTGCCAACAAACAATAAGGAGATGCATAATTCTGGTGTAAATTTAGGGCCATTTCCAGAGAGTTTCCTGCTTCCACCTCTCGCCTTAATTTCAGTTGAACCCACCCTAGGTTTTTGTACAGGGCAAATTTGTCCCGATCCTGGGTCGCCAATTCTAATCCACGGGTGAAAAAATGAAGGGCGGTGTGATAATCTGTATCCACATTCATGGAGATAGAACCGAGTTGATTATAAGCGGCAGCAGACCCTAATCTGGCAGATTTTTGATAGTTGACTCGCGCACAGTCGTAATCCAGCACCTCTTCACAGGACCAAGCTTGATTGTAATACACCTTGGGATTATAGGGGTCAACAACCCAAGCTAAATCTAACTTTTTCCAGTAGTCCGATAAATCTCCTATTCCATAACTATCCATCCCACTATTATTCAACCGAGTTGCTAGGGTTGGTGCAATTTGTTGCCAACTAATAATCCCCAGACTCGCCAGGATAATTCCAGTCACAAACCTGACCGAATAACTTGCCCTAAAATGCCATTGCTTTTCGGGCATTTTAAGTGCTGGCGACAACGGAGATACCCGTTCCTGTTCCTTAGATTTTCCCCGTAAATCCGCCCAACTCGGTGGCATCATCGTGGGATTTTGACAAATCACCGGCAACCAACTCGCACAGGGAAATTCCCCTTCTAATCCCTCCAATCTTTCCCGCGCTTCTCGCATCGCTAAATAGAACGATTCCCCTCGGGAAAAAGCCGCTAGAAAATACTGTAAAAAGCGTTGAGCTACAGAGTCAGGAACGGGTTCCCGCATGACCACGGTTTGGGGAATATTTAACTCAGCAAATTCCCGCGCTAATCCTAATCCATCACAGGAGTTAAAGATAGCAATTTGCAATCCTCGGGCAACGGCTTTAGTTAAGCCATATTTTAACTCTTCTAGGGTTAAACTGTCTTGCGGGTTAATATAAATTCGGCCACTCTCCCCTTGGGTTTCACTATGTCCAGCAAAAAAGAGAATATCCCAAGATTCTTCCCAAAGGCGATCGCTCAGTTCTTCCGGCGTCGGTTCCACCAGAAAAGTCACTGCCGCATCGGGTAAATTTTCCAGAACCAGGCGGTCAATTTCAATATCAATCCCTTCTTTATGTCCCAAAATAGCCAGAATTTTTACCGCATTTTGAGCCCCTTTACAACAATCTACTCGTTTCGCACTGGGAGAAATGAGAGCCAGTTCCGTATTAGGATAGCGTTCAAAAAAGTCCCATAAATGCCAAGGCAATTTATGTACTAAAGACTGATTGCTGCGAATCAACACCCGCACAATTTCAGTCCGATTTAACTCTTCACGTAGAGTTTTATCCAGGGGTAAAAAGTCTTTGGACTCAATCCAATCTTGGAAGCAATCGCTCAAAATTTTGGCAGCATCTCGACATTCTTGAACCCGTTGAACCATCGAGCCATTATAAATAATTTGTTTGGGTTTGAGTCCTCGGATGGTATCAAGATTCCGATATTTCGCTTCCCACTGCTGCAAGCGAATCGGCAGATCCGGTGCTGGGGGTAATTTTCCCGGGAGTTCTATGGAAGGGCGATCGCCTTCTGTCCCAATTTCTAACGTCACCCCAAACCCCTGGCGATGGAAATCCCCCTCTAGCTTAATCACCACTAATTTAGCCATATTAGTCCCCCCAGATTTGACCTGTAATTCAGATGATAAACGCTTCCGTAACGCTGACATCCCCCAACTCTAGTTTAATACTAAACTGGTCTCCCGGTTCACCACTAAAATTAAGTTGAATATTTTTCGTACTGCGCGCTTGTGCCTGCATCACAGACACTTGGGAACTATCCAAAACCATCACCTGCAAATCCCGGGGTAAATGGGTTTTTTCGCCAATGGGATAGACTTCCACCCAAATATCCATTTCCGGGGGATTCGTGGGTTTGATTCCCACCAATAAAGCCACCGAATCGCCGGTTGAATTCAAATCAAGTAACTTTCCGCCCTTCACCGCAGTTTGAGTGGTTCTAAACTGTAACGCAAGTTCTAATTGAGAAACCTCTAACAATTCTTCCACCCGTTTCCATCCCGCATCCCAACAGTGATGCAACCATTGAGACAGATGAATCTGTTGAGTTGAGGGCATAGAATGAAGGCTATCAATAAAGCATTCTAACCCCTTAAACTGGGATAAGGGACAAGGATTATTGGAGATGATTTCAGCAAATCCCAGTAATCTTGCTTGGGTCAGGGATGGATTTATTTCCACGGCAATATAGCCGATTCTCTCTGATAAAACCTCTGAGCTAACTTCCACGAATTCAGTATCAACCTGAACCGGGAGGCATTCGATTTTTCCCCTATTCGCCAACTGTAGATCCGCAATATCCAGTAAATTTTGCATGACAGGATTCCAGCTATCACCAGAGGTTAACTGGGTGGAGATACCTAAACATTGACAATAATAATCAACCGCCAGCACTGCCAAGGTATTCTGATATACCTGGGCAGATTTCACCGCAGTGACCTGCTGCCGACCAAACTGTTGAGCCATTTGGTGATATTTTTGGATCAACGATGTCGTAAAAGTGAGCTGCTTGATGTTCATTTCCATAGGTTCACTTAACTTGAGCCGGTTTATTCATCAATAAAGAGCATTTGAAGCGGGGCCGACAGTTGTTTTAAAGAGCGTTGATAAAAAGAACTGAGAGTGGAAACTGTAACGTTTAAATCAACCGAGATAGTTTTCCATTTGATTCCTGCCAATCGAGCTAAAGCAATCTGTTTAAAGTTGACATCGGGTCGATTTTTTAAATGGGTGCTTTGAAAGAGTCCTTCCCGATCCTCTTCAATATATTGTTGAAGAACCTGGGATGGAGACGGTTGGGGTTCCGGTTGGGGGATTAACTCGACTTCCGCAGTGGAGAGCAGGCGATCGCCCTTTTTGCCCACAACGGTTTTAATCCCTTCAATGATAAATCGCTTATCCAGCAGATAATTGACCCAAGTCATCACCGAACCCCGTCCCGAATCATAGCGATCGATATTCTCGCAAACAAACAACCACAATAGAGAGAGGGCCTCAGCATAAATTTCCTCATACACCGCGATAAATTCACCTTGACGGGGACGGGATAGTTTCCCAGAACCGGCGATCGCCTCCACTAGCTTTGTCAAAGCAAGCTGCCGTTCCCGACTCTGGGGAGGATGCCTCTGTGCTAACTCAGCATAGTGCTGCATTTCCTCATCTTGTCTATTTCTATCTCGCTCAGGCATTACAGGTCCCTACTCTTGCCTCCTCATCCGCTTCTAATTTCTCTCTCTGCCTGTCCCCTTGACTTTTACGGGTTAACCCACATTTTGTTACAAAACTTAATGTTTCAGCTTGCCATCCAGTCCTCTACCGTACAGAACCCCAGTTTCTGTACCGAAATCATCCGTCTTAATTCGGATTAACCTTGCCAAATTATGGGAAGTGCTGGATTTTGTTGGGAAAACTTTACAGGAGGCGGGGGCGATCGGTAAAACGTCTCCCCAGTTACGGACAGAGCTGTCCATAACTGAGGCTTAAACCAGTGAACCCCAAATGCCTACTAACAGTTGAAAGGGGCTTGAAAAGCAGCTTTTAAACCCTCCTACAACAGGGCTATTTCATTTTAAATAACTCCTTGGTCGTCATATAGCCTTTCTCATATTGATAAGGTAAAGCGATGGCGGCCCCAAACCCCTCTCCATCCCCCCTACCCCCCTTTGAAAGGGGGGGGGAGAGGGGCTTTGAAAAGTACCTCATCAATCCGGGAACCGCTATAAATTATAAATATGTAATAATGCTGCTGGACTACTAATAGAAATGTCCTTGGTCTATAAAAAAAAGCCAAAACTATTGTAGTTTAATAAACAAAATTTCTAAAAAGTTTTAAAAATTAAAATATTTCTCTGGAATGGAAACCGTTAAATCATGATACTGAATTTTAGATAAATTAACCCCTGAAAAAATCGATAAATTCTCAATCTATCCAGAAGTCTAATGATTTTGAATACTCTTAACCAGTCTGTCCTAGATTTGGATTTCATAACATCCGTTCATAATGGTCATATTCATCATGGTAAGCAAAATCATCAATGTCAGGACTGTGGCCGCCAGTTTGTTGGAAATAACCGTAAAAAATATATTTCCAACTCTCTTAAAAAATGGATTGATAATCTATTACTTGAAAAAAAATCTTGGTCTGGTATAGGTAGAGTCTTGAGGTTTCAGGAACTTAGCTTTAGAAATACGTTAATGCCAAGTATGCCAAGGTTTCCAGGGAACTTGAAGTCTCAGCTAAACCTCCAGGAAACACCAGTAATATGACGAACTTTGGTCTGATGTTCAAAACAAACAAAACCCACAGTGTGTGGGGTTCGCTTTAGATTTATAAACCCAAGAAGTTGTCGGATTTTACGAAGGGAGATAGAAGTCAAAAATTAGCCTAAAAATTATGGGAATCTTTACCTCTTGTTTATCGGCAATGTGCAGTGTGCTATACCGATTTTTGGCAAGCCTATCAATGTTTTTCCAACCACCAGACATAAGCCGTTCATCAAAAATAGCGGGGAAACCAGCCATATTGAACGGTTTAATAATACCTGAAGGCAACGAGTTTCTAGACTCGGCGAGAAAAACGTTATCGGTTTCTAAAACATTAGATAATCATGTTGGGGCCTGATTGTATTTTATTCATGATTATAATGAATCATTACATATTTAAAATTCCCCATATTTAGGACTACCCCTGCTCCATTCTACCTGTCCAGTCGAACCGGCCAGCGTCTGGTTTTTTTCACCAGAGGACGGTATGAGGGAGGCCAAATCGGGAACAGGAGTTGCGTGGGCACTACTATTCTAGCAATGTGAGCTAATCAATCCACATTTCGGGGGGAGTTGTTGCTGGCACATAAGTCGTGGACGGACTGTAACTGGCCAGGTTAAACCACCCGACTGCCAGTAGGAGACCCAACCCACAGCCCAATAAAAAAGTCCAGGCGTGAGACGAGTCGAGCACGCAGAGTAGGCGGCGATCGCCGCTATATACCTGCACTAGCCAGCCTTCGCTGGTGTTGTCAAATTTGCTCCGCAGTTTAGTTGAATCAAAATTGTTCATGATGTCCGCTCCATGCTGTTTGAATGTGTGTGGCCGTGGCGGGCAAGTGCCCGCCGCTACTGAAACACCTGTTGTCAAATTCACCTGTGAATGGAGAGTGTCTCAAAAAGAGAGACTGGGTCGCTCAAACCTGACATTAGATGTCGAACAGAAGACAGACATCTATGCTTTCGCCTTGAACGATATTCTTAAGTTTAAGTTACAGGACTTACGCAATCTGTAACCTTAACCCCGAACTGTAGAGGCAATTCGTTTCCTCTGCTCTACATTTTTAGGGTAGATTCTCCAACTCTGCGTAAGTCCTGTCTCAGATGTCATTACAATACCAAGATTCCCAGTGCTTGAACAGCTTCTGGCCAAAATGAGAATTACTGGGGTTTTGACTCAGAATGTGTGCGCGTGCAGTACCTCCATCACGTCACAGATATAGGCGATGCCCGAATAATCGTCGAAAAACTGCGCTGCGACTTCATCCGAAATCTTCACGGCCATATCCCGATTGGGGGTGAGTACCTCGAACTTTACATTCGTGAAGACATCGCCAACGGTGGGTTGTCCCGACGATCGCACGCCGCGACTGCCTTTACCGCCCGCAGCCACCACCGTATAGCCGGTAGCACCGGCTTCCTCGATGATCGCGGCGACCTTTTTCAGTAGCACCTTTTCCGTGACGATGACGAGCTTGCTAGCGTTCTGGGCCATTATGGGTTACCTCTTGATGCTTTGTGTTAGGACAATTCAAGGCAAGACTCTATGGTTGTGCCTTGAACCATATTTTTAAGTTTATGCCAAAGAGCAGCGAATACACTACCCTCTGTTGAGAAAGATTAACTCAGATTAGCGGAAGCATTTTATAAAAAACACTTATCCTTTTCTTTTGGCGCTATGACAACCAGATGACCTGGGTAAAAGTAGAGAAGGGCCTTAAATCTTGCCACTCCAAGCGCTCTAGGATCTAATGTTTCCGGCTGGCTGTTCAAGGCGTCGGCAGCCGCACAGTCTTTTGTCCCCGTGAGCAACAGCAACTAATCAACAGTGTGAGCCGTTTCTGCTGGCAACTCTGTGGGGTCTTCACACCATTCGTTCAAGGTCTTTCTTTCTTTATAGAGGCATCGGGAACAGCAGCCGACTCTGGAGACAAATTAATGACGCCCAGGCCGACTGGGATTGGCAGCGCCATCCAACGCTATTTGGGAAGTGCAGTCATAGAAGGCCCTTCTTAACAAGAACAAGGTATAGAGAAAATTCTATGCTTCCCATTTGCATTAACCATAGATATAGGGGCTTCCTGAAACCAAAAGAAAAGCTTATGATTTGAATTTGAAATTACTTGGCAGATCCATGTAAATCGATCGCAAATTTGTGGAGATTTAAGGATAGACTTAAGCACATAGAGATTCGGGTCTTAATAGATGTTGATCTATGGGAGTTGCTGCAAAACAGCGACACCTTTGAGACCCGTTCAGAGAGCAGCCACCTCTGAACACCCTATCGACAGGTATTTGCTTAACACCTGTGCGGCAGGGATGAAATGCTTCATCCCTACTTGCTTCAACTTAACGCTTACTTATCAGAATCATCACTCCTCGTTAGAGGAAGCGCAAGGAGGTATTCATGGCAAATTTCTCTCCCATGACTCGTCGGAACTTTCTGTACACCGCAGAGGCTTTGTACGAACCCATTGCGGGTGAACTATGGCCGCAACCCGCCATTGCCCATGAATCACTACTGATTAGCCCGATCATTTGCGATCGCTAGATCGCAACCCGATCTTCCAGCACAAGACCCACCGGGATGCAGATGCATTTGCCTGCGGTCCTAACCCCTAAATATCTGAATCAAGGAGGAATTACAACATGGAATTTTTGTTCGAGTTTTTTACGAAATTCGGGGCGCAGTTGCAGTCCCCGACGCTCGGCTTTCTGATCGGTGGTATAGTCATTGCCGCCCTCGGTAGCAAACTGGAAATTCCAGATGCGATCTATAAGTTCATCGTCTTCATGCTGCTCATCAAAGTCGGCTTGAGCGGCGGCATTGCAATCCGCAATTCCAATATAACGGAGATGCTGTTGCCCGCGCTGTTCGCCGTGGTAACGGGGATACTTATTGTGTTCATCGCAAGCTACACGTTAGCCAAGCTGCCGAGCATCAGAACCGTGGATGCCCTTGCGACCGGGGGCTTGTTTGGTGCCGTGAGTGGCTCTACCCTCGCCGCTGGCATAACGGTAATGGAAGCGCAAGGCCTGGAATACGAGCCCTGGGCCGCCGCACTCTATCCCTTCATGGACATCCCAGCGCTCGTGACTGCGATCGTCCTGGCCAGCATTTATACCAGCAAGAAGCGCGCTACCGCAGACGAGAATCTCAGCAAGCAGGAGTATCTCAGCAAGCAGGAATATCTCAGCAAGCAGTCCGTTGCCGCAGGTGAGTATCCCAGCAAGCCGGAGTATCCCACTACCAGGCAGGAGTATCGCAGCCAGCAGCGCATTACCGCAAGCGGGTATCCCAGCAAACAGCGCGATCGGGTCAAAATATGGCCCATCGTCAAGGAAAGCCTTGAGGGTTCTGCCCTATCGGCACTGCTGCTCGGCCTCGCTCTCGGCATCCTCACCCGACCGGAAAGTGTCTATGAAAGCTTCTACAACCCCCTCTTCCGGGGCCTGCTTTCGATACTGATGCTGGTCATGGGTATGGAGGCTTGGTCAAGGATTAACGAGCTGCGGAAGGTGGCCCAGTGGTACGCCGTCTATGCCTTCTTCGCACCGTTGCTGCATGGGTTTATCGCCTTCGGTCTCGGCATGATTGCCCACTACGTCACGGGGTTCACCCCTGGCGGCGTCGCTCTACTGGCCATCATCGCCGCCTCCAGTTCAGATATCTCGGGGCCGCCTACTTTACGAGCCGGTATCCCTTCGGCCAATCCCTCGGCCTACATTGGCGCGTCCACAGCCGTCGGCACGCCGGTTGCGATCGCCTTGGGAATACCGCTCTTCATCGGACTCGCCCAGGCGATGATGGGCGGCTGATTCCAGACGGGTCGCGGTCAGCCGGTGTTCCCCTACTCCGGCGACCAACCCGGCAGCTTTGTCAAGGTCATAAATATAATAATAAAGGTCACCAGCTATCAAGGCTTTTATTCGCCCAAAAGTTAGCCAGAGTGGAGCCCTCAACTGTTCACTCATTATCTGGCTCCTAGGGTTCCTGGATTGGATCGGGCGATCGCCCTCTCGTGGAGAACTGGGAGCCAATCAACTGGAACGTTATACACAAATCAAGGCAATGGGGACTGAAAATCTCTGTATTTTCAATCAGACGATAATTCCTGACACCCCGGGGGTAAGCGAAGCTATGCCGCAGGCCGATCGCATCATAAGTCAAGCAATCGTCTAGTCCTACAGTGCAAGCTTTAAAGCACTTTTTCTCGCTCAAGGGTTTCTCTTCTTGAACCCTGGCCTAAATCGGTTGGCGCTATTTTGTCGTGCGGAATGTGGGCCGTAAGCCATGCCTGCTTGCTTTGCATCTTGCGCGCTAGGAACATCCAGTTTAAATGCTTCTTTTAGCTTACTACATTATCCTTCCCTGTATCATGCAAAATTTGTTGAATTTGAACCAGGGGAGCATTGACAATTTTGATAGAAGCGGGAATCATTTCTTCACAAATAAATTCACTCGGTTCTGTCTGAACTAAGATAGAAAGTTGAGAAGATTTGGTTTGAGCGGCTGCTGACAGGAGGCGGACCGACTCTAGGAGAGATTCTCCAGGTTTTTGGACTCGGATTAAAATGGGTTTATTTTGGAATGTTTGTTTGAGTATGGCATCAATTCCCTTGTTGCGATGAACTGGAATAGCATTTAATCCTTGCAATAAAGCTAAGGCTTCTTTGTCTGCTGTTAAGTAAGATTTTCGGCCTTTTTGTAGCAAGGTTGAAGCAGTTTTGATTGGAATGAGAAGCCGTTTTTGGGTCAATTCAATAGCATCCTCGGAAATATCTATTCCGATTCCGTGACGGCCCAAAAGTTTTGCGGCGACTAACGTTGTGCCGCTGCCGCAAAAGGGGTCAAGGATTAAGTCTCCCGGATTGGTGGCAATTTCGATGATTCGTTCCAGCAGGAGAATTGGTTTTTGGGTGGGATAACCGACCCGTTCTTTTGCTTTAGGATTGAGGTAGGGAATATCCCAGACATCGGATAAGGGAACGCCTTTTTTGCTGTCATTGAGAATGACTTTCCCCTGTTCATCCCGAGCGTACACGGCTTTACCCTGTGGATTGCGCGATCGCCTCTGCAAGATTTGGTCTACATTGGTCGATTCAGAATAATCGGTATAGCGGGTATTAAAGGTAAATGAATCGGATTTTGAATAAAAATAAATGGTTTGATGGGCGGGTAATAATCCTTTTTGAGAATTAGACCAGCGTTTGTAATACCAAATAATCTCAGACCGAAACTGGTCCGGTCCAAATATTTCATTTAACAGGGAACGAATTATGTAATTGGCGTTGGCATCACAATGGAAAAAAAGACTCCCGGAGGACTTGAGAACGCGATGCAAGGGAACTAATCGCTGATAGAGGAATTCAGCATATTTTTTATGGCAACCCCACAAATCATCAAAGGAAAACTCTTTGCTGCCATCTCGGGTTTTGAGTTTATGGGTTTTTTCCGTGAAAAATGGCGGGTCCAGATAAATGGCATCAACGGATTCATCGGGAATTTGCTCTAAAAGTTTTAGGCAATCGCCGGTTAAGACTTTCATCTTCATGCTTGTTCAGTATTTTTTTTAGCAATTTTTTGGAGTATTTCTAGCATATCAATATTGGTGCGATTTTTTACATACTGCCATGCGGCATCACCATAATGATATTCCCCGCCGATTCCTTGATAAAGTGTTTCGAGGGTTTGTTGGATTCTTTTAGCTTGGGTTCTATTAGGATAATAAAACATAACGCGAATTGGCTTGTATCCCGCTTCCGCTATAACGCTAATTCGGGTATGTTCTTTGGTAATGTGGTCGCCATCGGTGGTAGCATCCCGCCACTTAATTTCAATGGCATTATTACCCTCTAAGCAGTCAACTTCAAAAGTCTTTGGACGAGTACCTTTTGTATTCGGAATTCTAATAGACCCAGATTGAGGAAAGCTGTAAAGAAAACAGAGTTTTGTGGCGTTTTCTAAAAAAGAACCTGCATATTTATATAAAAAACGACCTTTGTTTTGATAAATATCAATCATCCGACCTTCCGTATCAGTTACTCCCAGAACCTGGTAAATTAAAAAATGGGATAAATCGTCCTGCTCCATTTCAGAAATTCTGGCTTGAATTTGCTTGTCCAATGCGGCGGCATATTTAGCAGCTAAAATTTGAATGTCTTTTTCAATAGTCATTGTTTTATATGGTAATCTTACTAATTGCTGTTTAAATATCAGCCGTTTTATAAGTGGGGATTTTTAGAGTTGTTGAAAAAAAATTATATGTTTCACAATGAAGGCATGAATGATAGATATCATAAAAATGGTAAAATAGGTGAATGAATATCAAGAATTACCCTGGGTTAGTTATTTTTGCTGTTTTATCCTACCTCAGCATCAAGCGGTGTTAATGAGATTTGCGCTTGATGCTGAGGTAGGATAAGTCTACTCACCCTTTTATCTAAAACGGAATTTCATCATCTGGATCATCAACGGGTGGTTGTTGATAAGAGGTTCTTGCTGGGGGTGGAGAGACCCTGGATGCGGGGGTGGGTTCCGAGGGGATGGGGGTATGTGCGGCAGGCGATCGCCCTTTATCCGTTGCCGCAGGGGCGGTGGTTCTGCGCGATTCTAAGGCTACCACATTGGTTGCGGGAGTTGCCTTTTCTGGGGATGATGCACCCTCGGTTTGTTCCCCTAAACTGTGGATGCGTTGTGCGACTAATTCAGCCCGTTTTTCCTTAAATCCTTCGGGACGTTCCACAGTATTCATGCTCAATCGCCCTTGAATCACCACCCGATCGCCCACGCGATAGTTACTGTGAAGTTCTTGAGCAAAATTTCCCCATCCAATCACCTTTAAATGAGCCGGTGGATCACTCTCCCGATAACTGGGAAACTCCACTAACATTTCCGCGATCGCTAAATTGTCACTGGTATAGCGCAATTGCGGTTCTTCAATGATTTGTGCCATTAAAATGCAGTTATTCATAATCTCTGTTGTGTTAACTAGAACTTAATCCGACGAAACATCTATAGCGTTTCCTATAGTAGGGTGGGCACTGCCCACCGTAATTCAGGTGGGCAGTGCCCACCCTACAATTAGGGTGTTCCAACAAATAAATCATCCAAGTCCCGATGGTTAAGCACCTAACAAGACTGTATTAGCCCGCGCAGGCGGGCTTTGTCCGTGTAGCCCCAGGCTTCAGCCTGCGGGTTTTTTGGAGATTTTATATTTTGGAGTTCCCTTATTCCATTATATCGGTCTTTGGAGTGCCTGTCCTACCCACCTTGGGGATTCTCCCGAGGGCAACAGGTGAGGCGATCGCCAGAAAAAGACGCCCTGATGGGCGTCTCTTAAAATACCATGAAATCAGTCGCCGTCTTAATTATCCGCGCTCATACTCATATCCCCGCCTTCCTGTTCCTGAACAAAATCCTGAACATACTTGCGGTACTGCATCAACGAGGAATCCACCCACTCGCGATCGCTACTGTTGGCGAAAATATGGACCATCGGTTCACCGGCATCCGGCAGAATCAACACCCAACTATCATCATGAGGGCGCTCAAAAATCTTCACCCCATCGATTAACTCCAAATTATCCGCCGGGTGCGTTTCCACCAGATGACGCATCAATGCCCCCTTCACCGTCCAAGGACAGCGTACCGTCAGAGTTTTATGACAAACTCGGGGAACCTCAGAACGAACCTGTCCCAGAGATTGCTCCTGTACCGTCAGCATCTCAATCGACTTGGCAATACAGAACATCGCATCAAATCCCGGATGCAGTTCAGGGAAAATAAAGCCCATATCTCCACTGCCCCCTAACACCACATTCGGATTAGTATGACAAGCTTCCATTAACGCCGTGGGATTCGCCTTGGTGCGAATCACCTTGCCATCATGACGACGGGCAATATGCTCCACTGCAGAGGACGCATGAACCGGCACAACCACCGTACTGCGGGGGTTCGTGGTCAAAATCATTTGCACCATCACCGCCGTTAACAACTCCCCTCGGATGGAACTGCCGCTTTCATCCACCAAAATCAACAATTCCCCGTTTGCCGAGACTTGTGCGCCAAAATTAGCATGGAGGGCCTCCACCACCTGGCCGAGTTGCACGAGCAAATTCTCCCGTTCTTCGTTGACGGGTGCCATCTGACTCAAACTGGCATTCAGAACCACCGCATCGGAGCCAAATTTGGCTAAAAGCTGGGGTAAAACCGCCCCGGATACGGCGTAAGCGTAATCGATGACCACTTTGGAGTTACTATATCGAATCGCTTCTACATTCAGATGTTTTTCAAACCCGGTACTGTACAAATCCAGCACTTGACTCGGGTAGGCCATATTGCCAATTTCTTGAATCTGGGCGCGGCGAAAATCTTCCTTAAAATACGCCCCTTCGATTTTCTTCTCCCGCGCCTTGGAGATATTGATGCCTTTGTTGTCAAAGAACTCAATCAGCAATGAATCCGGGCGTTCCGGGTGCAAACGGACATGAAGTCCGCCCTCCACCGAAAGGGTCGGGACGATATAGCGGGCGACGGGTATCGCCGTTGCTTCCAAGTTTTGGACATTGGTGCCGACGGACATCAATCCGGCAATTAAGGACCGGGAAACCATGCGGGAGATGCTGCGTTGGTCTCGGGATACGGTAATGCTGGCACCGGGTTGGAGGGTGGACCCGTAAGCGGCCCCTAATTTCACGGCAAATTCCGGGGTGATATCAATATTGGCCAGTCCGGAGACCCCGCGCTGGGCGAAGAGATTCCGCTGGGCGGCTTGTCCCCAAATTAAATTAATGTTGAGGGTAGCACCGGATTCGATTTTTTTGCTCGGCCAGACGCGCACTCCGGGACTGATTTGGGCTTCTTCTCCGACGGTGGAGAGGGACCCAACGACGGCCCCTTCCAGGACATGAGCACGGCGGTCTACTCGGACGCCACGACCGGCGACACAGGCTCGTAAATGGGCTTCATCGCCGATGATTGCGCCGTTCCAGACGATGGGTCGTTTGAGGTCAGCATCGGACCCGATGGTGACGTTATCGCCCAAGACGGTGCCGGATTCGAGTTTGGCCCTGGCCCCGATGCGGCAGTTATCGCCAATGACGACGGGGGTTTCGATTTTGGCGCTGGGGTCGATAAAGGTGTTTTGACCGATCCATAATCCGGGCGATCGCAATTCGTAGGCAAAGTCTAGCTTGACTTTTTCCAAGAGGCCATCATATTGTGATTCTCGGTAGGCGTCTAAGTGACCGACATCACACCAGTACCCTTCGGCGATATAGCCATACATGGGGTCGCCTTTTTCCAGCAATAGGGGAAATAAATCTTTGGAAAAGTCGCTTTCTTGATTGGCGGGTAAATAATCTAGGACCTCGGGTTCTAGGATATAGATGCCGGTGTTGACCGTATCGGAAAAAATTTCACTGGTTGAGGGTTTTTCTAAAAATCGCTGAATTCGCAGTTGCTCATCGGTAATGACGACCCCAAATTCTACGGGGTTGGGAACTCGGGTCAATACTAAGGTGGCTTTTGATCCTTTTTCTTTATGGAATTTAATCGCTGCGGTGAGGTCAAAGTCGGTGATGCTGTCGCCGCTAATCACCAAGAAGGTCTCATCTAGAAGTTCGGCAATATTTTTGACGCATCCAGCGGTTCCCAGGGGTTGATCCTCTTCCACGGCATAGGTCATTTGAACGCCAAATTCGTTGCCGTCTTGGAAGTAATCTCGCATGACGTCCGGCAGGTAATGCAGGGTGGCAATAATTTCGGTAATGTGATGCCGTCTGAGGAGATTGACGATGTGTTCGGCGATGGGTCGATTTAAAATGGGGACCATCGGTTTGGGTAAGTCGCAGGTTAGGGGTCTGAGCCTAGTTCCCGAACCGCCTGCCATGAGCACTGCTCGCATAATTCCTCCTTGATCATTTTTATTTTATGGGGCAGTTGCATCATTACTGTTCATAATGTGCAACCATTTGTCGTACTCTAGTATCCTATGCCACTCGCACAGCTTGCGGTACAGATTTAATCGTTGTGCAAAGGGTACTGCCCTGTCTCCATCCTCTAGATAGATGTTGGGGTCCCATCGAATGAATCCGGGGCGATCGCCGTTTCTATCCCAAACCAGAGATTCCTCCTCATTCCTTCCGATGGCGGATCCTCGCCTGGGTCTTTTTTTCTCCCTATTCCCTTCCCTATTCCCTTGCGATGCCTCCTGGGTAGGGGATTCATCTCAATGCTTCTTTCCATGACTCGACAAGCGCTATTGTTAACGGCAGATGGATAGTTGAGGGAGCCAGCAAAAATCTTCTCTTCTCCCTAAATTGCGATCGCTCCTCTTGATACTCTTTCTCACCGATACCACAAAACGCGCTCTAACTCTGCCACTGAGATCACAAACCGCCCGAAATTAACCCGATTTTACTCCCACTCTCTCGCAACTGCCTCTCAACTCGGGTCACACTCATTTCATGCCACCGCTCGGAGTAGCATCATAAGAGTGCGATCGATTAACCTTATAAATAGCAGCGGTTCATCTCGCCGCTCTTGAAAATTTCTCTCCAGGTAACCGAGAGGTCTAGGGGCCTTTTGGGGGCCTGGAATCCAACATTGACGCTTAGAGGACTAAAGACGATGATGCAGTTAGTGGGTTTTGCCTTCCTGGTTCTGTATGCTGCCGGAGGTTGGAAGTTCTGGAAGGGTTTTAGACGGACCAATTTTACCGAGGGTCGTCTGTATTTAACCCTCCTGTGGCCCGTTTTGGTGGTCAATAAGTCTTATCGTAAGAATTTTACTAAGGCCCTCAAGGGTCGCTAATCTCGCACCGACTCCCGATTTGAGCGGGTAAAATAATTCAGGCCAATCCTAGGGATAAGGGTTCATGTCTAAAGCTTCAAATAGTAGTCCACCAGATGCCGATTTCTTAGGGTCCGACCCTTGGCAAAGTCGGCTTTCTCCTGTAGCATCTCGCTTTAATCAGGAGTATCGGGGGGACCCGATTGAACTCCCGCCCGAGGTGGAGTCGATGCCGATTTTTCAAGATCGCGTTTCGGGTTCGTTACAAGCGTCTCAAGTTTCTCCATTCTGGGAGATTGCTAAACCTAAAAAAAATCAGCGCTGTCTGGATATTGGCTGTGGGGTCAGTTTCTTGGTCTATCCTTGGCGAGATTGGGGGGCTTATTTTTACGGGCAGGAGATCAGTACCGTGGCGCGAGATGCCCTCAATTCTCGGGGTCCGCAATTGAATTCTAAGTTGTTTAAAGGGGTCTGTTTAGGACCCGCCCATCGTCTAAGTTATGGGGAAGATGCTTTCGATCTGGCGATCGCCACGGGGTTTAGTTGCTATTATCCCTTAGCTTATTGGACCGATGTTTTCGCTGAAGTGAAGCGGGTTTTAAAACCCGACGGGGCTTTTGTTTTTGATGTGGTCAACCCTGAAGCAACTCTTGCGGAAAATTGGGGAATTTTAGAAATGTATCTCGGCACTGAGGTGTTTTTAGAACCCCTCACGGAATGGGAAAAACTGATTAAAGCATCCGGCTGCAAAGTCGTGAAGCGCTCAGAAGGAAAGCTCTTTTCTATGTATAAGGTTAAATTTGAATAGCCGAAACTCACACCCGGTCCGGTGCAGATACAAAGCTTGCCCCATCGGGCTACCCTGCAAAATCAGATGTTACGATCCCGTCTGATTTTCATCGGCTCCCTCTATACTTTTTCCGGCCCCGATTTATGACGGTAACTCCCTCGATTTGGCTAATTGGCGGGACCAGTGAAAGCCGGGAATTAGCTCAAATTCTGGCTTTAAATCACCTCCCCTGTACGATTTCGGTCACCACGGAATCGGCGCGATCGCTCTATCCATCTACTCCCCTATTGCAGGTATGGGTCGGTCAGCTAGAGGGCGATCGTCTTCAAGTTTTTATCACATCACACAATATCATTGCCATCCTAGATGCATCCCACCCTTATGCTATAAACATCTCACGTTTGGCGATAGAAGCCGCCCGAAAGTATAGCTTACCCTATTTACGCTATGAGCGAGAGTTAACAAACAATTCACAGGATACAAATAATAAACCCATTAAAAATGACACAATTTTGAGCTTGCCCAGCTTTGAAACCTTAATCGAGGCAGAATATTTAGCCGGAGAGCGAGTATTACTGACCACAGGTTATCGCACATTACATTTGTTTCAACCCTGGCAGGAGCGATCGCTGATGTATGCGCGGGTCCTTCCATCCGTCACCTCCCTAGAAGCGGCCCTCGCTGCCGGATTCACCCCCGATCGCCTCATCGGGATCCGCCCCCCCATTTCCCTAGAATTAGAACGAGCACTCTGGCAGCATTGGCAAATTACCCTAGTCGTCAGCAAAGCATCAGGGACCCCCGGGGGAGAACCCATCAAACGCCAACTAGCAACAGAACTAGGGGTCAAACTCATCCTCATCGATCGCCCCCCAGTCGCCTATCCCCACCAAACCAATGACTTATCCGCTGCTGTCGCCTTTTGTCGCACCCACTTGTGCGATCGTCTGGGTAATCCCTCTCTACCTCCCAACTAAACTCGTCTCCTCCTGTTCGTAGTAACGCCTTCAGGCGTTCTCTTCAGTTCGTAGTAACGACTTCAGTCGTTTCCGGGTCCCAAAAACTCAGCAAGAATCCCCGTTCGTAGTAACGACTTCAGTCGTTTCCGGGTCCCAAAAACTCAGCAAAAATCCCCGTTCGTAGTAACGACTTCAGTCGTTTCCGGGTCCCAAAAACTCAGCAAAAATCCCCGTTCGTAGTAACGACTTCAGTCGTTTCCGGGTCCAAAAATTCAGAAAAAATCCCCGTTCGTAGTAACGACTTCAGTCGTTTCCGGGTCCAAAACCCGCAGGGTTGTCCCCATGAACCCAGAAAACTGGGCGATCGCGCAACTTTGGAACGACTGAAGTCGTTACTACGAACACCGGAGAACGACTGAAGTCGTTACTACGAACACCGGAGAACGACTGAAGTCGTTACTACGAACACCGGAGAACGACTGAAGTCGTTACTACGAACACCGGAGAACGACTGAAG
>NZ_JAMXOT010000395.1 GCF_024220515.1 Oscillatoria sp. HE19RPO | reverse complement strand
GGAGGGAACGACTGAAGTCGTTACTACGAACTCCGGAGGGAACGACTGAAGTCGTTACTACGAACTCCGGAGGGAACGACTGAAGTCGTTACTACGAACTCCGGAGGGAACGACTGAAGTCGTTACTACGAACGCCGGAGAACGACTGAAGTCATGACATTGAACGGGGGAGTTAGGGGAGGAATTGAGAGGCAAGGGCCGATCGCGCGGACAAAGTTCGAGAAAATCGTTACAATCAAGACCACTGACCATTAAACGTTCGATAAGGAGTGCTAGATGGTGCGAACTTTACTCGTGTATCCCCTGTTTCCTCCAACTTTTTGGTCTTACAACAAGATTTTAGAATTGGTCGATCGCAAGGTGTTGTTGCCCCCCTTGGGATTAATCACTGTCGCTGCAATTTTACCACAAACCTGGGATTTTAAACTGGTAGACCGCAATATTCGCCCAGTGACGGAAGCGGAGTGGGATTGGGCAGAATTGGTGATTTTCTCGGCAATGATTGTTCAAAAACAAGATTTGCTTGACCAAATTCGCGAGGCAAAACGGCGTGGTAAATCTGTCGCAGTGGGTGGACCTTACCCCACTTCAGTTCCCGATGAAGTCGCTGCGGCAAACCCGGATTTTATGATTTTAGATGAAGGGGAAATCACCCTGCCGATGTTTATTGATGCCTTGGAAAAGGGTGAAACTCAGGGCGTTTTTCGGACTTTGGAAAAACCCGATGTCAGCGAAACTCCGGTTCCCCGGTATGACTTACTCGAATTAGATGCTTATGATTCGATGTCGGTGCAATTCTCTCGGGGTTGTCCGTTCCAGTGTGAATTTTGTGATATTATTGTCCTCTATGGTCGCAAACCCCGAACCAAAACGCCCGAACAACTGTTAGCCGAATTAGATTTCCTCTATGAGTTGGGATGGCGGCGCAGTGTCTTTATGGTGGATGATAATTTTATCGGTAATAAACGCAATGTCCGCTTGTTGCTGCAAGCGTTGAAAGTTTGGCAAGCGGAACATCAGTATCCTTTCCGATTTAATACCGAGGCATCCATTGATTTAGCTGCCGACACTGACTTAATGGACTTGATGGTAGACTGTAATTTTGATGCGGTATTTTTGGGAATTGAAACTCCCGACGAAGAGAGTTTATCGATGACTAAAAAATTTCAAAATACCCGGAGTTCTTTAACGGAATCTGTTGATAAAATCATTCATGCGGGCTTACGTCCGATGGCGGGATTTATTATTGGCTTTGATGGGGAGAAAAAAGACGCCAGTTCCCGGATTGTTAAGTTTGTGGAAGAGGCAGCCATTCCGACGGCAATGTTTGGAATGCTGCAAGCGTTGCCGAATACGGCCCTCTGGCATCGTTTGGAAAAAGAGGGACGTTTGCGGGTGAATAGTCGCCAAGATATCAATCAAAGCACGTTAATGAACTTTGTTCCGACTCGTCCGATTACGGATATTGCTCAAGAATATATCGAGGCGTTTTGGCAACTTTATGACCCAGAAGTTTTTCTCGATCGCACCTATCGTTGCTTTCTCAAGTTAGGTGCACCCAAATGTAAACCACCGGCTAAATTTCCCAGTTGGGTTGATATCCGTGCGTTAGGAATTATCATCTGGCGACAAGGAATTAAACGGAAAACGCGCTGGAAATTCTGGCATCATTTGTTCAGTGTTATGAGGCAAAATCCTGGGGTTTGGGAAGCCTATCTAACCGTTTGCGCTCATAACGAACATTTTCTGGAATATCGTCAAATTGTTCGGGATGAAATTGAAGCGCAATTAAGGGAATTTCAACGCCAGGAGGCGTTGTCCCCGGTAGCGGTAACCTCTGAGGTGGCTTAACGAACTTGGGTGATTGATGATGAGTTATTGGTTATTGGTGATGTCAGCCGATACCAGTAACTGACCCCTGCTGGCAAAGTAGTCTATTGCCAACTAGCAACTGCTTCAGGAATGCGATCGGGTATCCCAGAAATAGGCAGAGGTTATGAGTTGTAGGCATGATAATTCGTAATTTTGAAACGTTTCTTAACAATTCAGCTCAAAACGGGTTAAAATGAATTCCGTTTATCGGCTGCGTTTTTCATCTTCCCTGTCCCTCAAGTTTTTTTATAAAGCGTCAGGGAGTTCTCAGCGTTTTCAGACCCGTGGGGTTCAATTCGTTTAATCATGAGGAGGACCGCATTAGGGGTATGAATGGACTGAATAACGAGGGTCTCCTTGGGGAAAAGACTTTGAAGCCTTTCCAGGCTGAAGGGGACGGGTGAAAGGTGAAAGGCAGGTTTGAAAATCAGGTAAAAGCGGAAATTTCGTGCAAGCAAACACAGTTCTAAATCAGACGACTGGTACAGTTTCACAGACACAAACCCAAGAGTTACCCTTTACTCTTCAGGATGTGAAGGCGGCAATTCCTGCCGAGTGTTTTGAACCCTCGATATTCAAGTCGCTGAGTTACTTTTTTCTGGATGTTGGGATTATTGCGGGACTGTATGCGATCGCATACAATCTGGATTCCTGGTTCTTTTTCCCCATTTTCTGGGTGATGCAAGGGACAATGTTTTGGGCATTATTTGTAGTGGGTCATGACTGCGGTCATGGCTCTTTTTCTAAGCTCAAATGGTTGAATAACCTAATTGGACATTTGTCTCATATTCCGATTTTGGTTCCTTACCACGGTTGGCGAATCAGTCACCGGACCCATCATGGGAACACGGGAAATTTGGACACCGACGAAAGCTGGTATCCAGTATCCGAAGAAAAATACAATCGGATGCCTTGGTATGAAAAGCTATTCCGCTTTTATTTACCCTTACTCGCCTATCCACTTTATCTGTTCAAGCGATCGCCCGATCGCGCCGGTTCCCATTTTCTCCCTAGCAGTCCCTTGTTCCGTCCCTCGGAAAAATGGGATATTGTGACCAGTTCGGTCCTGTGGGTGATGATGGTGGGATTTCTCGGCGTCCTCACCTATCAATTTGGGTGGGTGTTTTTGGTCAAATATTACCTCGTGCCTTACATCATTTTCGTGATGTGGTTGGACTTAGTGACCTTCTTGCATCATACCGAAGATGATATCCCCTGGTATCGAGGAGAAGATTGGTATTTCCTCAAAGGTGCGCTTTCCACCATCGATCGCGACTATGGATTTATCAATCCCATCCATCATAATATTGGCACTCATGTGGCGCATCATATTTTCTTAAATATGCCACACTATCATTTAAAGACAGCAACCGAGGCGATTAAACCCCTGCTAGGTGATTATTATCGTTCCTCCAACGAGCCCATTTTAAAGAGCTTCATTCGCTCTTATTGGTCCTGTCATTTTGTGCCAAATACCGGGTCCAAGGTGTACTATGAATCTCCCTGGAAGCCGAAATCGAAATAACTCGAAATAGTCCCGACTCTTTCCGGGTTGGGACCCTTGGCAAATGGCCCGCCTGTGCGGGCTATTTTTTTTTGCCTGGATTGTAACAACCCGCAATTGTGAAAACCCACAATTGTAACAACCCGCAATTGTGAAAACCCACAATTGTAACAACCCGCAATTGTAACAACCCGCAGCAATTGTAACAACCCGCAATTGTAACAACCCGCAGGCTGAAGCCTGGGGCTACACGAACGAAGCCTGCCTTCGCAGGCTAAAGAATAAAGATTGATTAGCCCGCGCAGGCGGGCTTTGTCCGTATAGCCCCAGGCTTCAGCCTGCGGGTTTTATTGGGTTTAGTCTAAAATTGTGGGGAGGACTCTCTATCAATTTAGAAAACCCAATTTATTTCAGGAGGCATAGATCAATGGTTCGATTAAAAACTTGGCAATGGGTGGTTTTAGCCCTGCCGATCGCCGCTATTGTCAGCTTTTTGCTAGTGGCAGCCGGAACCCAAATTCATGAATGGAATCTCAACTGGATTTGGGCAATCTTTACCCTGGTTTTAGTCGGGTGGCGGTGGCTGTTAGTGCAGTGGACTCAACCGATGATGGCGGAAATGGAAGCAGCGATCGCCCAGGTGAATCAGGATATCGAAGAGTCTAAACAACAAAACACCGGACCCACCGCTGATGAAGCCACTCAAAAAGCCGAAATTGCCTTACAAAAAATATTAGAAACCTCCCGGACTGACCCGCCGATTTGGGAGGATTTACAAACCTTTGGAACGCGATGTCAGGAAGTTGTCACCGCCATTGCCTTAATTTATAATCCCGAAGTTAAATATCCCCTGCTTAATATTTACATTCCCCAAGCTTATGGACTGATTCGCGGCACCGTGGATGACATGGACCGCTGGATGCAACAACTCTCACCGGCGTTGAATCAAGTCACCGTAGGACAAGCCTTTCAAGCCTATGAAATGTATCGAAAATTGGAACCTTCGGCGCGGAAATTGTTCCAAGTTTGGAATTGGGTACAATGGTTTGTCAATCCCGCTGCAGCGGCTGCGCGAGTAGCCTCCCAGGGTTCTAGTAATCGGGCAACTCAAGAATTATTGGTGAATTTGGGACAATTGTTGCGCGAGGCAGCATTACGGAATTTGAGTCGGCAAGCGGCTACTTTGTATGGGAAGCGGACTTTACCCGAGACTGCCTCACCGATATCGACTCCCGCTTTACCGAAGGCCAAAACCCAAACCCTGCGAGAGATTATCTCCCAAGCAGAACCTGTGGAAACTGTCGCCCAAAAACCCGTTAATATTTTGTTGGTGGGGCGCACAGGGGCGGGAAAAAGTAGTCTGATTAATACATTGTTTGACAGCGATCGCGCGGAAGTCGATTTGTTGCCGAGTACGGACCTAATCTCTAATTATCACTGGCAGAGTGAGGGTGGGGAAACCCTGATTTTATGGGATACCCCGGGATATGAACAAGCAAAACGTGCCGATTTGCGAGAGATGGTGCTCGACTATGGTAAAACTGCCGATTTGTTATTGTTAGTGACTCCTGCTATGGATCCGGCCCTGCAAATGGATGTGGATTTTCTCAAAGAAATCAAGGCAGAGGTGTCCGATTTACCGGCGATCGCCATTGTGACGCAAGTCGATCGCTTGCGTCCGATTCGGGAGTGGAATCCGCCTTATGATTGGGTTTGGGGGGATAAACCCAAGGAAAAATCGATTCGGGAAGCGACGGAGTATCGCACTGAACAATTGGGAGAATACTGCGATCGCATTTTACCCATTGTGACCCAAGACTCACAACAAGGGCGAGTTTCTTGGAATGCTGATACCTTGGCGGTGGCGCTAATTGAGGCGATCGACCCGGCGAAACAACAGCGCCTTGCCCGATTTTTGCGCGATCGCGAATCCCGGATTGTGGCTTCTGCTAAAATTATCGATCGCTATACTTTCCAAATGGCAACGACCCAAGGATTGACCTCCTTACTCAAGAGTCCCGTCCTCCAGTTCATTTCCACCCTCTCCACCGGGTCCCCGACCCTAGCTTACGCCTTGGCGGAACAAATTCCAGTAGAACAGTTACCCGTGGTCATTGGTAAACTGCAAATGGCCTATGACTTATTTAATTTGTTTAATACCGACGCCAAACCCTTTCAGTTTGATTTACTCTCTCTTTGGCCCTTGCTGCGAGATAATCGGGGAACCAGCGATCGCAATGCTTGGGCCTTTGGTCATGCCTTAGTGGAATATTGGACCCAGAAATTAAGCTTAGAACAACTGCGATCGCGCTTTGAGTCTTATTTAGAGCAACAACCAGCATCTTGAAAGGGGGCGGGTTTTTATCCTTAGGCCGTTTAGCTGACAAAAACTCCCTCATTTGGCGGATGCCTTTGAGGAAAACTCTTGGCCAAAATAGAGATTAAAAGAGTCAATTATATAGACAAAAACTGCCCCAGTTAAACCAAATAACTGGGTTTTTTGCTTTTGATTAACGGGAAAGGGGCCTGATTAAATAGCCAGATTTCACATTGAATGGGTTGTTGCTGGGATCATGCACTAAAGGGATGAGGAGTCCTGTGATATGCCTGTGACTTCTGGGTAAGCTTGCTCGCTTCAATTTTCGCCCTTGAGCATCTGTAGTGGCCATCGCGATGGCCGCGACAAAACAAACCTTTATTTCTATGGGTTGAGCGGCGAATTGGGGGAATGGACCTCAATAAAAAACCCCCAAAATTTTGGGGGTTCGCCATGCACATTTCTCAATCTGTTTCAATCCTACTGTTAAGCCTTGGGAAAGAAATCAGCCAAAGTGCGGATTTCTAAGGGTTAAATCCACCTATTTTTGTAAAAATTACTCTTAAATTTCCTCATGATGAGGGTTGGCAAAACCTATAAATTGCCTGCAATTTTTCAGAATCACCCCGTTCAAAGCGCATGATCAGACCGAGGTTCGCTACAATCACAGGAGCAGCTTCCCCAGTGTCAGGGGGGACTGAAGTCCAAGAGAATCCTCCTCGAATCATCGAAAACCCATATAAAACTCCGAGATGTTTGGGAACTGCGCATCTTTAGAGCGCAGAGGAAAAACGAACGAGCGGTTTTAACCGCCTATCCCTTGCCTATCCCTTAGTGCTACAATGTAGTCATTAACGTTTTTAGCGTTTCATC
>NZ_JAMXOT010000042.1 GCF_024220515.1 Oscillatoria sp. HE19RPO | reverse complement strand
CCAAAAAATAAAACCTTCAAAAAACCCGCAGGCTCAAGCCTGGGGCTACACGGACAAAGCCCGCCTGCGCGGGCTAAAAGAGCCTTGTTAGGTGCGATCGCATCAAAGCAAGGATGATTTATTTGTTGGAATCCCCTTATCTGAGTTCGTAGTAACGACTTCAGTCGTTCTCTTATCTGAGTTCGTAGTAACGACTTCAGTCGTTCTCTTGTCTGAGTTCGTAGTAACGACTTCAGTCGTTCTCTTGTCTGAGTTCGTAGTAACGACTTCAGTCGTTCTCTTATCTGAGTTCGTAGTAACGACTTCAGTCGTTCTCTTATCTGAGTTCGTAGTAACGACTTCAGTCGTTCTCTTGGTTAAGAACGCATGGAGAAAGCGGGACCCTGTTTAACCTCAAAACGGGGATAACGACTGAAGTCGTTACTACGAACACCGGATAACGACTGAAGTCGTTACTACGAACGAAGAGAACGACTGAAGTCGTTACTACGAACACCGGATAACAACTGAAGTCGTTACTACGAACACCGGATAACGACTGAAGTCGTTACTACGAACATAAGAGAACGACTGAAGGCGTTACTACGAACATGGGATGAGTTTTAGAGTCCCAATTTTTCTAAGAGGGGTCTCGTAGAGACTACGTGACGATCTAACCCCAGTGCTTTGGGGGGGATGCCTAAAGCTAACGCCACTAATTGCGGCAGATGGAGGACCGGCAGATCTAATTTATGACCCATAAATTTAGCCACCTCCGGTTGACGAGAGTCTAAATTCAGGTGACAGAGGGGACAGGGGGTGACTAAACAATCAGCACCTGCCGCGATCGCCTCGTCCAGATGGTTCCCTGCCATTTGGAACGCTTGGTCTGTCGCATAGCTGGATAGGGGCCAACCACAGCATTGGGTGCGTCCTGGATAATACACGGGAGTGGCCCCTACGGTCCGAAATACATTCTCCATCGATTCCGGTTGGTAGGGGTCATCATAAGGGATAGTTTTTTGAGCGCGCAGCAGATAGCAGCCATAGAATGCGGCACATTTGAGTCCACTCAGCTTGCGGGTGACTCGTTTTTGGAGTTCATCGAGTCCATAATCCGTGACTAAGGCCCATAATAGATGTTTGACTTCCGTGGTGCCTTGGTAGGGAGAACAATTTTGTTTTTCCAGTAACCCATTAATCTGGTTGACATAAGCGGGGTCAGAGGTTTGGAAATCTTTGAGACGCTCATCCACATGACCGATGACCCCTTGACAAGTGCTGCAATGGGTGAGTAAGGGGAGGTTGAGTTGTTCGGCGAGGGCAATATTGCGGGCGTTGACCGTATCTTCTAGGAGGCGGGAATCTTCTTTGAAGGTACCAGAACCGCAGCAGGAGGCTTTTTTGAGTTCCAGCAGTTCAATACCGAGGGCTTGGGTTAAGGCTGCCGTGGATTGATAGAGTTCGCCGCAAGCGCCTTGAGCAACACAGCCGGGGAAGTAAGCGTATTTGAGGGTAACTGATGGCATGGCAGTGGCACAGTTGAGAGGACGGTAGGAGGCGATCGCCGTAAGTAATGTAAGGAGATCGCTTCTTCTATTATTATGAGGTTGTCTGGGGCGCTGCACTATCCTTTCTTAATAGCAGCTTAATTTTAGAAGGACCAAGGACCAAGGACCAAGGACCAAGGACCAAGGACCAATTATCAATTATCAAGTGAAAAAAAATAGGCATTCTGCGAAGCAAAGAAAACATTAAGAAATCGCGTGTGGGTGATGCATCTTTCAGATAAGATGGGAAAACGGCCTTGTCCCAGTCATCGGACAGAGGAGTTTTAGAAACGACTAAGGGCCAGACGGACAAAACAGGGCAGGGACAATCGCAGGTTAGAACGGCCCCACCCAAGCCCCAATTTGTTATGATTTGCTGCATTCTAAAGAGGACATCCCCATGAGTCAAGAAGACATTTTTTCCCAAGTCAAGAAAATCGTTACGGAGCAACTAGAAGTAGAAGGGGAGAAAGTCACCCCTTCAGCCAGCTTTGCCGAAGATCTCGGCGCTGATTCCCTGGATACAGTGGAACTGGTGATGGCATTAGAAGAAAACTTTGATATTGAAATTCCGGACGAAGCAGCAGAAAAAATCACCACCGTCCAAGAGGCAGTGACTTACATCGAGAGCCAAGTTGCAGCAAAAGCATAAAGCAGACTGCTTTCACCTGGATTCTGCGTGTTTGGTGTGGCAGCAAGAGATACAGCAATCATGACCAGCTTAGAACGAAAACGAGTTGTTGTTACGGGTCTCGGTGCGGTTACGCCGATCGGCAATACCTTACAGGAATATTGGGAAGGGTTGTTGAGCGGACGTAATGGCATTGGTCCCATTACCCTATTCGATCCGTCGAGTCATTCCTGCCGGATTGCCGGTGAGGTGAAGGGATTTGACCCCCATGACTACTTGGAAAAAAAAGAAGCCAAGCGCATGGATCGATTTGCTCAGTTTGCGATCGCCGCGAGTAAGCAAGCGATCGCCGACGCGAGTTTCGAGATTAATGAACTCAACGCCGATCAGGTGGGGATTGTCATCGGCAATGGCATCGGTGGCATGAAGGTAATGGAAGATCAGCAAACGATCTACCTCAATCGCGGACCGGACCGATGCAGTCCATTCATGGTTCCGATGATGATCGCCAACATGGCGGCAGGTTTGACTGCCATTCATACCGGAGCTAAGGGGCCAAATTCTTGTGTAGTGACGGCTTGTGCAGCCGGTTCCAATGCCGTGGGAGATGCCTTTCGCCTCATTCAAGGCGGATATGCTCAAGCGATGCTTTGTGGCGGAACTGAAGCGGCAGTGACACCGCTATCGGTGGCCGGTTTTGCCGCAGCGCGGGCGGTTTCCACCCGGAATGATGATCCGCTTCATGCCTGTCGTCCTTTCGATCGCGATCGCGATGGATTTGTGATGGGCGAAGGAGCCGGCATTTTACTTCTCGAAGAACTGGAACACGCTCTGGCAAGAGGGGCAAAAATCTATGCCGAAATGGTAGGCTATGCCATGACCTGTGATGCCTATCATATGACCTCCCCCGTTCCCGGTGGTGAAGGGGCCACCCGAGCGATGTTACTCGCCCTGAAAGATGCCGGACTCTCACCGGAACAGGTGAGCTACATCAATGCTCACGGCACCAGTACCGCTGCCAATGATAAGACCGAAACCAACGCGATTAAAAACGCTTTGGGAGACCATGCTTACAAGATAGCAGTCAGCTCTACAAAGTCAATGACCGGGCATTTGCTAGGTGGCTCGGGCGGCATTGAAGCAGTAGCAACGGTCATGGCAGTCGCCCATGATAAAGTGCCACCAACCATTAACCTAGAAAATCCAGATCCCGAGTGCGACCTGGATTATGTGCCGCATCACAGCCGGGATTGTCCGGTGAATGTCGCACTCTCCAATTCCTTTGGGTTTGGGGGACATAACGTCACCCTAGCCTTTGCCAAATACCAGTAAAGGGTTTAAGGTGACAAGGTTGCCGGATGAAGTTTGTTTTTGAGTTTCACCTGAACGGTTAAGCCCACAGATAGCGGGTTTCATTCTTTAGATTAACTCCTTGTCACTTTACCCTTGCCCATCGATCCGGGTAATGGGATCATGGGATTACCAGTTGGCGGCGATCGCCAGGGGTTGACGACAGCTCATCACCCCCAATCGCCCTGCATTACCAGACCAACCTTAGACAATCGACCCTCATTTACACAAAAGAAACTATGGCCGTATCTGCTCCTACCAAACAATCTCTCGAAGAACTCTGCATTAACAGCATCCGCTTCCTGGCGATCGATGCTGTCGAAAAAGCAAACTCCGGTCACCCCGGCTTACCCATGGGTGCAGCGCCAATGGCGTTCGTCCTTTGGGATAAATTCATGCGGTTTAACCCCAAAAACCCCAAGTGGTTTAACCGCGATCGCTTCGTCCTCTCCGCTGGACATGGCTGTATGCTCCAGTACGCCCTCCTGTATCTCACCGGCTACAGAGGCTTAGAACTAGAGGACCTCAAGCAATTCCGTCAGTGGGAATCCAAAACCCCCGGACACCCCGAAAACTTCCAAACCGAAGGCGTCGAAGTCACCACCGGACCCCTCGGCCAAGGGATTGCCAATGCGGTTGGTTTGGCTGTGGCTGAAGCCCACCTCGCCGCCAAATTTAACAAACCCGACCTCAACATCGTTGACCATTACACCTACGTTATCCTCGGTGATGGCTGCAACATGGAAGGGATTTCCGGGGAAGCTTGCTCTTTAGCCGGTCACTGGGGACTCGGTAAACTGATCGCCTTCTACGACGACAACCACATCTCCATTGATGGTTCCACCGACATCTCCTTTACTGAAGATGTCAGCAAGCGCTTTGAATCCTACAACTGGCACGTCCTCCACGTCGAAAACGGTAATACCGACCTGGATGCCATTGCTAAGGCGATCGAAGAAGCCAAAAAAGTCACCGACAAGCCCACCTTAATCAAAGTCACCACCACCATCGGCTTCGGTTCTCCCAACAAAGCCAACAGCCATGATGTCCACGGTGCAGCCCTCGGTGCTTCCGAAGTCCAAGCCACTCGCGACCACCTCGGCTGGAACTATGGCCCGTTTGAAGTGCCGGAAGATGCCCTGGGTCACTTCCGCAAAGCCGTCGATCGCGGTGCCAAATATGAAGAAGAATGGAACAGCCTCTGGACTCGCTACAAAGCCGAGTATTCCGAAGAAGCTGCCGTCTTAGAACGGATGATGAGTGGCAAACTCCCCGATGGCTGGGAAAAAGCCCTCCCCACCTTCAAACCCGGTGAGAAAGCTGATGCTACCCGGAACCAATCCGGTGCCTGCTTGAATGCGATCGCGGGAGTCCTCCCCGACTTGATCGGCGGTTCCGCTGACTTAGCCCCCTCCAACAAAACCTTACTGAAATCTTCCAAAGATTTCCAAAAAGGTGCCTATGAAAACCGCAACGTCCGCTTCGGCGTCCGCGAACATGGCATGGGCGCAATTTGCAACGGTATCGCCCTACATGGTTCCGGTTTAATCTCCTACGGTGCCACCTTCTTGGTGTTTACCGACTATATGCGCGGTGCCATTCGTCTGTCCGCCCTCTCTCAAGCTGGGGTAATCTGGGTGATGACCCACGACTCCATTGCCTTGGGTGAAGATGGTCCGACTCACCAACCCATTGAGCATATCCCCTCTCTGCGCGCCATTCCTGACCTGATCGTGCTGCGTCCGGCAGATGGTAATGAAACCTCTGGTGCCTACAAAGTCGCCGTGGAAAAAGCCAAAGGCATTGGTGCAGATCATCCCTACCCCTCCCTGTTGGCCCTGTCTCGCCAAAACCTGCCCAACTTGGAAGGAACTTCCATTGAAGGGGTTGCTAAAGGCGGTTACATTATCTCCGATAGCGAAGGCACTCCGGATGTCATCTTAATTGGTACCGGCGGCGAACTCTACCTCTGCGCCGAAGCGGCTGAAAAGCTCCGTGGACAAGGGAAGAAAGTCCGGGTTGTCTCTATGCCCAGTTGCGAACTGTTCGACGAACAAGATGAATCCTATCGCGAATCCGTGCTTCCTAAAGCCGTCAAGAAACGCCTGGTGGTAGAAGCTGGTTCCAGCTATGGCTGGCACCGTTACTTCGGCGACCAAGGTTCCTCGATCAGTGTCGATCGCTTCGGTGCTTCCTCTCCTGGTGAGGTCGCTTTGGAACGGTTTGGATATACAGTGGATAACGTTGTTGCCAAAGCAGCGGCGCTTTAAGTATATTATACAGGACCTGTAGGGGATTGTTCTTGGAAATAACCCCCTAATCCTATAAAAAAAAGGCTCTCTAATGCTAGGGAGCCTTTTTTTTATTAGGTCTTGACCCGCCCGATTCTGGAGCCAGAATATTCTTCTCAACACTGCAATTTTGGCCGTTTGAAAACCGGATTCATTCAATATGGGTTGCTGAACAATCCAGTCAGTTAAAATCTAAAGTTGAAATCAGAAAGCCGGTCTCTTGGTTGAGATGCAACCCGGTACACCAGTCCCCTCTAGAAATAAAATGCAGTAACATCAGACCCGATGCTACCGCATTTATAATTTGATTAAAACTTAGGCAAAAATTCCCAGATTTTTCTAGGTTTAGCGATAAGTTGAGGAGGAGCGACCTGCTACTTCTTCCCGATCGCGAGCCGGATCGGCATAATAAGTAGGGGATTCGTTGCGATTGCGACCACCTAAACCAGCCAGACCCAGTAAGCCTAACAAGCCAAGTAAGCCCCAAGCTCCCCAATCATTATCCTCTTCGAGATATTCGGTCCCTTCTCCGGTCTCATAAACATCTTGGGTGGGAGTTACCGGGGTGGTTTGCGCCGAGGCGGGTAAAGTCGAAGGCGCGATCGCTAAACCTGCACTCAGAACAGTGGCGCTTAAAATTGTGGACAATTTAGAACTCTTCATAAAAATGAGTCTCCTTAAAACATTGCTTGCTTGTAACCAATCTATCTACAATCACAGAAATCCGCATCAATCTTTAGATGTAAACTCAGTTGGAACCCAGTTATTCCTGAAGAAATAGACCCAGAGGAAAAGGAGTATATAGAGCTAGGAAAATGATCTCGAATTTAAAGCAGGAGAAAGAAGGATGCACTGGCTGGAGGGCTGGCAATCGCCAACTCCCATCAGGATTCCAGGGTTTAGACCCCAGTACCTTCAAGGGGTTCTCCTCCTGGCATTAGAGGGATAGAAACGAGTGCGATCGCCACCGCAGAGGACCTATTGATTGGAGTGAAATTTCCCCGAGGATTTAAACCCCTCAAGAAATTCCTCGGGTTCACCTGGGATGTCATCCCCAAATTAAACCCCTTGAGGATTAATATCAATAAAAAAATGGCAAGCCGGTAAAAATTAGCCGTTGAAAACTGAGAATCCCTCCAAAATGAGCGGTCGTCTCAAATAACACTGGGGGTTCCCATGTCATCAAATATAGACAAAAAAAACCTCAAAGAGTACGAAAGTATGATAAGTAACAAAAAAACAGGGTTTCATCCTCGATGGTTTAGGGAGAAAGGGAGGGCATTAATATAAGTGACCGGAATTTTTCCGGGCTATTTGGGAAAATCCCAGTCCTCAAATTGGGCAAGCAGACAACAGGTTGAATCCCGGGGAAATCCTTGCCTATCAGCGAATATAGGCCAGTTAGGAAGCCAATCTCCTCAACCCCTACTCCAGTAGCCTACTGCAAAAGCGACTGCATTTGCGACAGAGAGTTCGACCCGATCGCCACGGCAACCGTGACCCCTTGACCGCGATCGGGTATAATAACCAATCAGTTGATCGTGCTTCATCCACACTATCCGGTATCAATCTGGAGATATCTTCCTCTACAGACAGAGGCGATGGACATCGTTGTGACCTTTAATTTGAGTGAAAGCACATTCACTTGTCGAACTTAGTAAGGAGTATTGGATGTCAGACTTGATAGAATCCGTCCTAAAATGTGACGAAAAAATCGATCTGCGTCAGTTTGCCAGCGAATTACGCACCACAGGACAGCAGTATTTTCTGAGAAATGATATCGTCCGAGCCTTCTGTGATTACTGCGATCACCATGAAAAGCCCTCGTATTTTTATCAATCTTCCTATCTAGGAAAACTGATTTTCTATACCCAGGAAATCATTCTGGAAAACGAAAGTCTCTGCATGATTGTGCGGCCTAAGATTGCCTCTCAGGAAATCTTTCGGATCTTAGAAGACCTCACGGTAGAAGCGATGACCGTGCAGGAATTGCTCGATTTGCGCGATCGCCTCGTTAATCACTACCATCCCAACGAGGGAGATGTCCTGGAACTAGACTTTGCCCCCTTTTACGACTACTCCCCCACCATTCGCGACCCCAAAAACATCGGCAAAGGGGTTCAGTTCCTCAATCGCTACCTGTCTAGCAAGTTATTTCAAGACCCCCAGCAGACCCTTGAACTGCTGTATGAATTTTTGAACTTGCATCAATATAATGGACTGCAATTACTGATTAATCCCCGGATTAAAAACCGGCGGGAATTGTCCCAGAAAGTCAAACAAGCCATCTCCTTCGTGGGCGATCGGCCCTCAGAGGAACCCTTTGAAAACTTCCGGTTCGACCTGCAAATTTTAGGATTTGAACCCGGTTGGGGAAATACTGCCGGTCGCGTCCGCGAAACCCTAGAAATCCTCGACGAACTGATCGACTCCCCCAACGATGCCGTCATGGAATCCTTCATCTCCCGGATTCCGATGATCTTTCGCATCGTCCTCGTCTCCGTCCATGGGTGGTTTGGTCAAGAAGGCGTACTCGGACGACCCGACACCGGGGGCCAAGTCGTCTATGTCCTGGATCAGGCCCGCAGTTTAGAAAAACAACTGCAAGAAGAATTTAAACTCGCCGGATTGGATACATTAGGGGTTCATCCGAAAGTCCTCGTACTGTCCCGGTTAATCCCCAATGCCGATGGCACTCGCTGTAACGAACGCCTGGAAAAAATTTACGGCACTGATAATGGCTGGATTCTGCGAGTTCCCTTCCGTGAACAGAATCCTAACCTGACCCAAAACTGGATTTCTCGATTTGAAATCTGGCCCTATTTAGAAACCTACGCCATTGATGCCGAAAAAGAACTCCTGGCCGAATTTCAAGGCAAACCCGATTTAATCGTCGGCAACTATTCTGACGGAAACTTAGTGGCATTCCTGTTAGCACGTCGCCTGAAAGTCACCCAGTGCAACATCGCTCATGCCTTAGAAAAATCTAAGTATCTCTTCAGTAACCTCTACTGGCAAGACCTTGACTCTCAATATCACTTTTCTCTCCAGTTTACCGCTGACTTGATCGCCATGAATGCTGCCAACTTCATTATTAGCAGCACCTATCAAGAGATTGTGGGAACCCCGGATAGTGTGGGTCAGTATGAATCCTATGCCTGTTTTACCATGCCGGATCTGTATCATGTGGTCAACGGCATTGAGTTATTTTCTCCTAAATTTAACGTCGTCCCCCCAGGGGTGAATGAAGCGGTCTATTTCCCCTACACCCGCACCGAAGACCGGATCCCATCTAACGGGGAACGACTGGAAGAATTACTGTTTACTCTGGATGACCCGACTCAAGTTTTTGGAAAACTCGAAGACCCCAGTAAACAAATTCTGTTTTCCGTCGCCCGACTGGACCGGATTAAGAATCTGACGGGTTTAGCTGAATGTTTTGGCCAAAGTCCTGAATTGCAAGAGCGCTGTAATCTGATTCTGGTTGCGGGTAAATTGCGAACTGAGGACTCTACAGATACCGAAGAAATCAGCGAAATGCAAAAATTGTATGGCATCATTGAGCAATACAATTTGTATAATAAGATTCGCTGGTTGGGAGTGCGCCTCTCTAAGAGCGATTCTGGGGAATTGTATCGGGTGATTGGTGACCATAAGGGAATCTTTGTGCAACCGGCTTTATTTGAAGCCTTTGGTCTGACAATTTTAGAGGCGATGGTTTCCGGTTTGCCTACCTTTGCCACCCAGTTCGGGGGTCCGTTAGAAATCATTCAAGACAAAGTGAATGGATTTTATATCAACCCAACGAATTTAGAGGAAACCGCAGACAAGCTGCTGGATTTTGTGACCAAACATGAACAAAATCCCCATTATTGGGAGGAAATTTCCAAAAAGGCGATCGAGCGGGTTTACACGACCTATACTTGGAAAATTCATACCACCCGCCTGTTGTCCCTTTCTAAAATTTACGGGTTCTGGAATTATACCTCCAAGGAAAATCGTGAGGATATGTTGCGCTACTTAGAGGCGTTGTTTTATCTGGTGTACAAGCCTCGCGCTCAGGCGTTATTGGAACAACACCGCGATCGATAATAAATAGGTCCCGCCAGGAACTTTTCCTAAGATCACCATTCAGGTTCTTTTGAATGGGTGAGTCTTGAACCTTGAGAATTAAGAATTAAACTCTAATCAGGTTGATTAGTTTAATTCTTAATTCTCAAGTTCACTTCCCTCTTTCGTTACGACCGGCTCTATTCCAGTTCCATAGCCCGATTCTCTGCCTGACCAACCCCCGATCATTCATTCAGGTTCCATCGGTCCAATCCTGAATTTACCTTCATCCCCCTTCGTACTTAGGGTGTTCCAACAAATAAATCATCCAAGTCCCGATGGTTAAGCACCTAACAAGACTGTCCACGCCCGCGCAGGCGGGCTTTGTCCGTGTAGCCCCAGGCTTCAGCCTGCGGGTTTTTTGGAGATTTTATATTTTGGAGTTCCCTTACCCCGGGTGATAGGATTGGATCATCATTCTCACTCAAGTATTTCAAAATCCCCATAAAACCGTGACCGCCAAAAAATCGACCCCTACTCAATTCTTTTAGCGGCCCGTGATAGCAATTTGGGTAAATTTGGGTATAATCCACAACAACTGACCCCGATCCGCATCCACTCAGAGGATCCAGGAAAATCCTTGATCCTTCTCATGACTCGGGATTTAAAAAAAGTTGGGAAGGGGTCGTTTGAGATCCAGTGACTCAACATCAATAAAATAGAGTAACTCAGTAGTATCCTGTCAAACCCCAAAACCGATCCAAGGACTACTATTTACATTGAGTAAATCTTGGTCTATGGTGCTAATGACGTATGTCCATCCCAAATGTAAACTGCACAGGATTCTCGGGTTCCTGATTTTCTCAATAGGGCATTGCTCTTGTCCAATCAGACGGAATGCCTGGATTGTAAAAAACAACTATCGGAAAAACAGAAGGAGGCTGCAAGTTTTATTAAAGATATCTTGAGTGCATCTGAGTATTCGTAAGCGATCGCCAATTGTAGATCATCCCTGACAACTCCTGATTTTTGAGAGTTAAAGCTGTGCGATCGGCTTTAACTACCTTGGATTGATGAGTTTAGTATTCACCCAAACTATTCTGTAGATAGAATTCCCAAAATGGCACAAATTAGCGAACCGAACAATCCCCTGGAAACGAATCTTCCCGGGTCAAATATTCCCGGATTAGATGACAGCGCTCTCCTAGAATCCTCTCGAACTTTAGAGGAAGACGGAATTTTTTTAGACTTATCCCTACAGCAAATCATCCAAGGCCAAGCTGGAGATGATACGATTATTGGTTCCCTAGCCGACGATACCATCGTTGGCAACCCAGGAAACGATACCATTTATGGCAATGTCGGTAATGATAGCCTCCTGGGAAACCAAGACAACGATACGATCGCCGGTGGTCCCGGTAACGACATCATTCGCGGAGTCTCCGGCAACAACGTCCTCTACGGAGACCTCACCCGGGAGGGACTCTCCCTCGAAGAAGGATTTGGTGACGACATCATCTTTGGCGGCATCGGCGATGACCTGATATTCGGAAACCAAGGCAATGATACCCTCGATGGAGAAGGGGGGACCGACACCGTCTATGGAGGCAAAGGCAACGACCTGATCATCGGTCATGAGGGGAATGACCTCCTCTCCGGTGACGATGACAATGACCTCATTTATGGTGGCCTCGGCAACGATAACATTTCTGGCGGTCTCGCCAACGATACCCTCTACGGGGAAGATGGGGATGACATCCTCAATGGCAACGAAGGCAGCGATTTAGTAGTAGGCGGTGCCGGGAACGATATCCTCTACGGTGACGATCTGACTGCCGAAGTCTTTGGTGGCGGAAACGATGTCATCTATGCCGGGGAAGGCAATGATACCGCCTACGGTGGCGTCGGCAACGACATCATTTTTGGCAATGAAGGGAATGATGTTCTCTTTGGCAACAAAGGCTCTGATGTCGTCTATGGCGGTCAAGGCGATGATACCGCCTACGGGGGTCAAGATAATGACCAACTCTTCGGGGACAAAGGCAATGACGTCCTCTTTGGCAATCTCGGAAATGACTTCGTTGATGGCGGCGAAGGGGATGACCTGATCTTCGGCAATGAAGGCAATGACCTCCTCGAAGGCGGTTTTGGAAACGATATCATTTATGGCGGTCAAGACAACGATACCATCCGAGGCGGCGATGGAGATGACCTGCTCTTTGGTGATAAAGGCAATGATGTCATTTTCGGCGGAGTCGGCAACAATACCCTCACCGGCGGCCAAGGGTCCGATCAATTCGTGATTTCTCCCGGATTGGGGTTCTTACAACAGACGCGAAACTTAATTACCGACTTCACCGATGCACAAGATTTCCTACTCTTAGCCGATGGCATTACCTTTGAAGACCTCGATATCCGCGAAGAATTTGATGCCAACGGGACCTTAAATACCCTGATTCTCGATCGCCTCACTGGCACCGTCACCATTTTACAAAACATCAGTGCCAGTCAGATTACCCGAGAAGACTTTCTCCCCCCAGTTGCTGCGCCACCGCCACCGCCACCCCCGGAGGCCGTCCCACTCCCAGACATCCCCACCCCTCCACCGATTACACCCCCTGTAATTGACCCCCCAGAAGAAGAAGAAAGTGTCCTCCAATTTGGCAGTGCCACCTACCGACTTAACGAAGATGGCACCCCGGAAACCGTTTTAGTCACCGTAACTCGGACCAATAGTACCGTGGGGGCCGTCAGCGCCCAGGTCTCGCTTCGGGCGGACCGAGGTACTGCCACGCCTGGGGACGACTATGATGATATTTTACCCATAACCGTTTCCTTTGCCGATGGAGATTCCGCCGCGAAAGTGGTGGAGATTCCCATCATTGACGATGACATTCCCGAAGACACGGAAACCATTAACCTGCAATTAGGCAATCTCACGGGTACAGCGGTCCTGGGAGCCCAATCCATCGCCACCGTCGAAATTATCGACAACGATGAGCAGAGTATCCTGCAATTTAGCGATGCCACCTACCGAATTAATGAGGATGGGACCCCAGAGGAGATACTCGTTACCGTGACTCGGACCAATAGTACCGAGGGGGCCGTGAGCGCCCAGGTCGTGCTTCAAGCGGACCCCGGTACTGCCACTGCTGGAGACGACTATCAAAATGTTTTACCCATAACCGTTTCCTTTGCTGATGGAGATGCGGCATCGAAAGTCATCACCATTCCCATCACTGACGATGACATCCCGGAAGACACGCAAACGATTAACCTACAATTAGCCAATCCCACAGGTCCGGCAGTCCTGGGAACCCAAGGGACAACAGCCGTGGAAATTATCGATAACGATAATCCGGGTGCGTTAGAGTTTGTCATCCCCGAGGAAAACAGTTTCCGGGTCCGGGAAGATGGGACCGTAGTCCGAGCGGTCCAAGTGCGGCGGGTTGATGGCAGCAGTGGCGAGGTGAGTGCAACGATCGCACTGTCTGCGGGTACACCAACTACCGATCCCCCGGCACAAGCTGGAATTCCCCTAGAAGATTTCGATCCCAATCAAGCGATTACGGTCACCTTTGCCAGTGGGGAAACTGCTGCAAAAACCATTGAGATTGCCCCAGGGATATTACGAGGGCAAGTAGGGGATGTGGATGGGTTAAAAACCGTTAACCTCACCCTAACTAACGCAGTGGGTGGGGTAGAACTGAGTCCTACTCCAGCCCCGGTTCAGATTGAAGATATCGACCAACTGATTGTCAGCATTGAGGCTGTGGAACCGGGAAATCAGGCGTTTGAATCGGAAGGAACGCTCCAAGCGGGAGCAACCCGAGAAGGGGTCTTCAGGATCGACCTTCGGGATGCCCAGGGTAACCTCGTCGCCGCCCCCGAAGACTTAACCATCTCCTATCGTTTAGATACCACCGCCCCGACAGAAGAGGACGCACCCCCCCCGGCAACGGAGGGTCAAGATTACAATGCGCTGTTTAATAACAATGCCTTCACCTTGGCGGGTGGGACCCTTGTCATTCCCCAGGGAGCTTTCACGGCAACCCTGACCATTGATCCCATTGATGACCAGGACGCCGAAGGAACTGAATTTGTCCGGGTCATCCTCAATCAAACGGCCAATTACAACCTTGATACTCAGAAGCAAGAAGCGGAAATTCAGATTATCGATAATGACTTAGCCGTAGTCGGAATTCGCGGAGACAACCTCACCGTGAAGGAAGATCCCACGAACCCTCAAACTCAGCTAACTGTCTTTCGGGAAGACCCGGAAGGGAATCCCCTCCTAGATGGAGATCTCACGGTGAGTTATAGCTTGGGTGGTTCGGGTCAGGGTCGGGTGAATCAGGACCTGTTGACTGGTACTGTGATTATTCCCGATGGTCAATCCACGGCGACCATTACAGTCCAGGTGAACGATGACGAGATTGCTCAACGGGATGAACGGCTGCAAGTTAGTGTGCAAGGTTCCGCCGATCCGGCTTCAGTTTACCAAGTGAAAGAAGACGCTGCCTCGACTTCGGTTTTGATTGAAGATAATGAAACCCCGGAAATTAGTGTGGTAGGTCTTAGTGCGGATATCTTGGCGGACCCTCCCACGGGGAATCGCTTCCAGTTCATCCGGTTTGGGGATAAAGCCATCCCTGTTACGGTGAACTACATCTTCGGTCCTGCTTCCACTGCTCAACCGGGCGTTGATTTTGAACCCTTAATCGACCCGATTTTCATTGCTACAGGACAAACTTCCTTGTCGGTTCCGGTCAACGTGCGCCCCAATGCCAATGACCCCGGCTTCAAAGTGATCGAGCTTGAACTTCAAGATGGCCAAGAGTACAATATCGGCTTTGCTCCTACTGCTATTGTGTCTTTCTTGAGCTAATCTGACAAACCCCAGTCACGGGTCAGATTTCCTCGGGTTTGAGGAATTTGACCCCAGTCTCCCCGAACCCAGGTTGGGGAGACTCTGCGGCTTTTGTATCAATCGGTTAAGATCGAAATAACAAGCCTAGATTAAAATCTAGCCGGAAACCGCACCCCCTAAGTTCATGAGTTCTCAAGTTCTTGTCGAAAAGAAAAAGTTAGAGCATCCACCTCGGGATATTCGTTATCTCGGCGATCGCGATCTGCGTCAGTCTGCCAAGCGCGTTGCTCAAGTGGATGCAGATATCCGCCAACTCGTGCGCGAAATGCTCCAAAGTATGTACACTGCCGATGGCATTGGATTGGCGGCACCTCAAGTCGGGGTCCAAAAACAAGTGATTGTGGTAGATTGCGATTTGGAAAACCCTGCAACTCCCCCCTTAGTTCTGATCAATCCCGCGATCAAGAAATTCGGCGGCGATGAATGCACCTATCAAGAAGGCTGTCTGAGTATTCCCGGTGTTTATCTGGATGTCAAACGCCCCGAAATTATCGAAGTGGCATTTAAGGATGAACGGGGACGTCCTCAAAAAATGACGGCAAAGGGAATCATCTCTCGTTGTATTCAGCATGAGATGGATCACCTCAAGGGTGTCCTGTTTGTCGATCGCGTGGAAAATCACCTGGCACTCACTGAGGAACTGACCAAACAAGGGTTTTCGACGAAAGACGTTAAATCCATGCTTTAGGAAAATGTCAACGGTTAACTATTAGGGGTTAACCGTTTTTTCACCGCTTCAATGGTCACCTAGATTGTTAATACTGTAGTCATCCTTTATTCATCCTTTATTGGTCAGGGTTTCTCATGTTCATGTCTCCCAAAACTTCCCTCTTTCTGGGCGCTTCCTGCGTGGCGGCGATCGCCTCGGTGGGTTCGATTTTTGAACTCTCCTCCGGACAACCAGAACTCGGCGCAATTCCCACGGGTATCATTCTGGCAATTAGCGTTCCCAGTGTGGTTTTATTCTTTCTCGCCGCAGTCCGGGATGCCAGAGAGTCCCCCTAACTCGTGGATTCCCTCTCGGGTTGAGTCAGGACAAAAACCCGCTAAATTCGCCTCTATCCTGACTCAATAAACCGGGTTTTGGCTGCTCCTACAACCCCAAATCTACCCCAATTCTATGGGCACAGGCAAACCCCGAAAAGGCGACTGCATTTAATCCTTGTCCGGGAAAGGTACTATCTCCCACACAGTACAACCCGGGAATTGAAGTGCGGTTAAAAGGCATTCCCAACAATCCCCATAACTTCCTTCGGGGAATCGGTCCATAAGTCCCATCCACCCGGTTTAAAAACCGCCGATGCGATCGCGGGGTTCCCACCTCCATATAATCCAATCCCGCATCTAACCCGGGAAAAATCTCTTCTAAACGCTCAATAATTCGTCCTGCCGCTTCTTCCTTCTTCTCTTCATACTCTTCCGACGACATTCCCTCCCAATCCTTAATCCAACTGGGGGTAAAAGTATGAATGATATGATATCCCTCCGGGGCTAAACTCGGGTCCAAAAGGGTGGGAATCGATACGAAAATTGTCCCCTCGGGTTCTTCCATTTTCTGCCATTGGTCTAAGACAATATGATGACAAGCGCTATCCGGGGGTAAAACTCCCGCTTCTACTCCTAAATGCAAACTAATAAAACTGGGGGATTTGCGATAGCGACTGCGCCAACGTTCTTCTTTCTGCGGCAGTTGGCGATCGCCCAATAATTTGTCAAAGGTATCCCAGCGCGTCGCATTCGAGACAATCCGTTTGGCCCGATATTCCTCTCCCGTGGTCAATTTTACCCCCACGGCGCGTCCTTGTTCTGTGATAATTTGACCCACCCGGGATTGATAGCGAATGGTACTTCCGGCATTCACTAATCCCTCGGCCAATTTCTTAGCAATTTGTCCCACGCCGCCTTTAGGATAATTTATCCCACCATAATGGCGATCGGAAAACACCATCCCGGCATTAATCATCGGGGTCATTTCGGCTGGAACCACGGACCAGCAATAGCATTCGATATCAATAAAGTTCAGCAGGGCCGGATCTTTGATATACTTGCGGGCAATATCTCCGGCATTCAGGGGGAGATATTTGACTAACCCCAAACAGGCGAGGGGATGCTGGAAAAACACCTGCATCAGATAGCGCGGTTCTTCCAGGGACAGTAACGGCATGGCATTGAGGCAGTTGAATACTTTCCAGCATTCATCATAAAATTGGCGAATTCCCTCCCGTTCATGAGGAAAGCGACTGCCTAGTTCTTGCAAAAATTTCTCATAATTGCGATGGACTTCGAGGTCCAGTCCGTCCGGGAGGTGATAGTGGATCTGCACCGGATCCGGGACGGTTTCGAGGTTGACTTTGACTGCATCTAGGGCGCGAGTTAGCAGGTTCGTGGTGCCTTGGTCCCCAAATCCGAAGATCATCGAGGCTCCTTGGTCAAAACAATAGCCGTTGCGCTCAAAGGAGCCAGAACTGCCTCCGGGAATGGTGTAGCTTTCCAGGACGAGGACCTGGGCTCCTTTGGCGGCGAGTTGGGTTGCGGTTACGAGTCCGCCAATGCCGGAACCGATAACGATAACATCAAAATTCTCAGTTTGGAGTGAGGTTGGGGTGGAAGCAACTGCCATGAGTCGAAGTCTTGCGATCGCCTAAAGGGTTATGAATGGGAAAGCTGACCCCATTGCACTGCACCCACATCTGGACCCCAGTTTGATGTTAGGGACCCCCAAATGCCGGTTTGACAGACAATGCGGCAAGCTATGGGGTTATTGTAAGGGAAATTTTAGGTCAGGGGCGCGGGGGATTGGGTTATTCTTGTCCCAGCTTTGCACCCACCCCCCCAAAAAAAATACGGGACTAGCCGCTATTGCTGACCAATCCCGCCTGCCGATCCTTTTTGAGAGGAGAACACTTTAGTAATCTCAATATAGACTTATTGAAAAAGTTTGTCAATACTTATTGAGAAGTTTTTTCAAAAATTTTTTAGCCTAATCTGCGAGTTAACAACAGGTAATGGAATCTGGGGCAGAAAACGATCGCCCCCAGATTAACTCAGCAGACCCGGAAGGCAGTACAATCGGTCTGGTCTCGAACCTAGAATTAAGACAAGCGATCGCCCAAAAAGTCCATGACCATACAAATGCGAGTTTATGTGCCACCGCATCCGTTAATCAAGCATTGGCTTGGGGTGGCGAGGGATGCCGGAACCCCACCTGCGCTGTTTCGGAGTGCCATCACCGAATTAGGACGCTGGCTGACTTATGAAGCCTGTCGCGATTGGTTGCCGGTGGTAGAAACCACCATCGAAACCCCCCTGGCTCCTTGTCCCGCCACCTTTGTCAATCCGGAAGTGCCGGTGGTGGTGGTGCCGATTTTGCGGGCGGGATTAGCCCTAATGGAAGGGGTGCAACCCGTGATCCCCTTGGCAGCGGTGTATCATTTGGGGATGGTCCGGGATGAAGAAACCCTGGAAGCGCGATGTTATTTAAACAAACTCCCAGATCAAATTGACCCCCAAACCCGAGTGCTGATTTGCGAACCGATGTTAGCCACCGGGGGGACCATTATGGCAACAATGGCGATGCTCACCGAGCGCGGTGTGGATCCGGGGCTGATTCGGATTTTGTCCGTGGTGGTGGCATCCCCCGCCTTGCAAAAATTGAGTCAAGCCTATCCGAGTTTGAATATCTATACCGCTTGCATTGATGAGAGTCTCAATGAGAACGGTTATATTGTGCCAGGATTGGGAGATGCAGGCGATCGCGCCTTTGCCACTTGAGTCAAACCGACAAGCCCGCACCCCCTTGACGGAGCCTTGAAAATCTGCCCGGTTGTCCCCCAGGCAAGGGTTTCGCTCCTGACTAAAGACGAGAAGATTACCCGCCCCAATGTGTTATTATATCCAGCATTAGAGGGGTTCCGGGACCCTATATTCCCAGGGTAGAAATTTAGAAGCCACAACTGAAAGCAGCAGCAACTCAACACAGGGGAAGGCAATGAGTAATCGAGATAATTTTGCAGGTGGATTTTTACTGGGAACGATTTTAGGTGGCATCGTCGGTGGAGCGATCGGGGCGATCGTGGGTGCAAAACTGGCAGAAGAGAGTAAGCCACCGGAAAACGGCACCCGTCCCGAACCTAGACCCCGAAAGCTGAAAAAACGGCAGTTTGCTGAACAAGCAGGCATGGAAACGGCACGGCGTTCTTTGGAAAACAAAATCGCTCAACTTAATGAGGCGATCGATGATGTGCGCCAACAACTGAGCCATGTTAACGGAACTGCTGTAGAGGAAACCGAGAGCGTTTCCGCCGTGGTGGAAGAAGTTTAAGAGCAATAAGAAACCGGGTTTTTTGAGCAAATTTCTGCTAATTACCGAGAAATCTAGGCAAAAACCCGGTTTCTAGCCCATTACCCATAAGAAACCGGGTTTTTTGAGCAAATTTCTGCTAATTACCGAGAAATCTAGGCAAAAACCCGGTTTCTGGTCCATTACGGCTCAATTTTTGTAGCGATCGCCCGGTTCGTTTCGGATTCGGAAACCCGACTCCATAAAGATGCGGCGATCGACTACACTAAAAACAAAGCTCGATCGAGCTTAGAATTCACATAGTCCAAGTCAATCAATCATTATGAATCCCGCAATAGACTTAATTTTCAGCACCCTAGCTGCATTTTTTCAAATTTATTTCGTCCTGTTGATCATTCGGATTCTCTTAAGCTGGTTTCCCAATGTCAACTGGTACGATCCACCGTTTTCCATTGTCAGTCAGCTAACCGATCCTTACCTGAATATTTTCCGTTCTTTTATTCCACCCTTAGGGGGAATCGACTTATCCCCGATCTTGGCAATTTTGCTTTTGCAATTCGTCTCGGGGTTCTTCGGCAGCTTATCAGCAAGTGCAGCATTCGGGTTTTAATGCCCCCGATGGACCCTTGTGCTTTGGAACTCCTCATTCCCCGGTTACTCCGGAACACAAAAGCGGCGAGATCAGACTCGCCGCTTTTTGTTGATGGATGGGTAAGAGTAGCAAGAGATTCAGCTTAATCTAGACTGGTCTCATAGAGTAACGGTTTGACACGCCCGCTAAATCCCCGCGCCTTGAATTTTTCTAATTTTAGCGGTGTGGGGAGATTGGCTGGAACGGAGATTCTGAACTCAAAATCGCTATTTCCGGGAGGGACAGACTGAATATTGCCCAGGCGGGTGCGATTGGGCATGATGTTGTTGTTATTGGCATCATAAATCACGCCAAATACATCAGCATCATAAACGGGTTTACCGGAGGTATTTTTAGCGGTTCCGCTAATGATAAAGCAGTTGGCTGCACTCATATCACCACTGGCGACGATGCCCTCGGAGAGTTCTTCACCACAGTCTTTGTAGGCGATATTGGAAATTTGGATATCGGTCAGGGCTAAAGCCGGAGGCGTAAACCAGAATAAGCCGATCGCAATTACCATCGGAAGAATTATCCTCTTGAACTGGAAGAAGCGCCCGGTTTTAGGGAGGGAGATTTGCACAGATTTGATCATCAAAACACCTCGGAATAGGGGATGGTTGAAATTAAACAAAATTAAAGATAGGCGGGATTTTCAAAAACCAAGCTAAAACCTAGAGAAGTAGGGTGGGCACTGCCCACCTTTGCGTTTAGGTGGGCAGTGCCTCCTGAGCTTGTCGAAGGGCCTACAATTGCTCCAAAAAATGTACCTCAAAAACAAAGCTCAAACCTAGCTTACCGCGAAGCAGGGTCGGGGAAAAAGCCCTCTGTTGACGGCCTAAATCCTGGGGGTTGAGGGGATTTTAAGGAAGAGAGGTTATCGCCGCAAATGCTGAAGGAGTGCTTGCCTCATGATATCCACGGGGACCGGGCGATCGAGCCAAATTTGCAAGGCGGCAGCCCCTTGTTGGACTAACATTTCTGACCCATCGATCGCCTTTGCACCCACCGCTTGCGCCTGTCGCAAAAATTCCGTCGGACTGGGGGTGTAGATTAGATCATAGGCGATCGCTGCTTTAGGGAGGATAGCCAGGAGGTCTGGGGTCACCGGCGAGCGCCCCACATCCGGAGACATTCCCACTGGGGTGGCATTCACCAGTAATCCCGCCTGGGGTAGCAGTTGTGGCAGTTCTGACCCGTCATGGACCGAGAGATTGACCGGCCAAGGGGAATCCTGCCAACTGGTTTGAAATGCCTGTAATTTGTCCATATTCCGGCCTACGACACAGATTTTGGCACAGCCTAACTGGGCTAAACCGGCGACTACTGCCCGCGCTGCACCCCCGCACCCTAAAATCACCGCGAGGGTTTTATTCCAGGGGCGATCGCAACTTTGTAACGGGGCGAGAAATCCTTCTACATCGGTATTTGTGCCTGCCCACCCGGTGGGAGTCCGCCAGACGGTATTCACCGCCCCCACCGCCTGAGCAACGGGAGAAATCTCCGATAACAGAGGAATAATGGCTTGTTTGTGAGGGATGGTAATGCTAAATCCGCGCACCCCGACGGCAGCAAAACCGGCAAGGGCGGTGGGTAAATCCGACGGTGCGACTGGCCAAGGGAGATAGATAAAATCTACTCCCATTTCGGCGATCGCGGCATTATGCATCACCGGGGACAGGGAATGCTTCACCGGATAGCCGATGACACCGAGTAATTGAGTTGTTCCTGTAATGGTTGGCATGGTCTAAAAAAGCGGATTCCTGACACCTGTTTGTGAATACGGGTAGAGTCGAGTTCTAACTCCTGTCCCGCCCCTTGATTTTATGTCACAATTTTGAATGAGAACCGTAAAAAAAGGGCGATCGGATGAGGGTTCTGAAGGGCTGGGGATTTGTAAAACACTCAACATCAGGGAATTCTATCGAAACATTAGGGTTGTTCAGGTTTATCGGTGATTTGTACATCAACAACCCTCTGCTGTCATCCCCGCTTCCAGCCGCTGCCTTTGAGGTTGAGGTTGGTGGCGCTATTTTGTTTTAGTGGAGTAGAATTTTATCATGAAACGACTCACCTATATTAGTAAATTTTCCCGAAACCTCTCTCGTGACGAGATTGAGGCGATCGGTCGCATATCCAGTCAAAAAAATCAACAAGCAAATGTGACGGGAGTATTGCTCTGTCTGGATGGGATATTTTTTCAAATCCTAGAAGGTGAAGCGGAGAAAATTGACCGAATTTATGACCGAATTCTTGCGGACGATCGTCATACGGATATTCTTTGCTTAAAATCTGAACTGGAAGTCCAGGAGCGAATGTTTCCCGATTGGTCCATGCAAACGATTAATTTGGATGAAAATACGGATTTGTTAATTCGACCGATTAAGGTGTTATTGCAGACTCTCACCGAATCCCATCGGGTGTTGGAAAAATATACCCAACCCAGTATTTTTAAAATTATTAGTCAAGGCACTAATCCCCTGACGATTCGGCCCAAAGCGGTAGAAAAAATTGTATTTTTTAGCGATATTGTCTCGTTTTCTACCTTTGCGGAGAAACTGCCGGTGGAAGAGGTAGTCTCCGTGGTGAATAGTTATTTTTCAATTTGTACGGCAATCATTACCAGACAAGGGGGAGAGGTGACTAAGTTTATTGGGGATTGTGTGATGGCTTATTTTGATGGGGACTGCGCTGATGAAGCTATCCAAGCAAGTTTAGATATTTTGATGGAACTGGAAATTTTACGAAATGCGGCTCCGGAAGGGAGTCCGTTGCGGGTACTCTACAGTGGAATTGGTTTAGCCAAAGGGAAAGTGATTGAGGGGAATATTGGTTCCGAGGTGAAGAGGGATTATACGATACTAGGGGATGCGGTGAATGTAGCGGCTCGCTTGGAAGCGTTAACGCGGAAGCTCTCCCAAGCTCTGGTTTTTTCAGGTGAGGTTAAAAATAGTGCCACGAAAACTTGGAATTTTATCTGGTTAGCAGATTCAGCCTTGAAGGGGAAATCGGAATCGATTGATATTTATTCGATTGATAATGAAATGACGCGAAAATCTAGCGGGGGATTGGAAATTGCTCGGAATATTGGGCATTATTTGGAACGAGTGGGCGATCGCCAACCGAGTCAGATTTTTGGGGTGAAAAGTTTGCCGTTATAAGCAAGTTCGTGGATGGGGTGCATCTTGACTTAAACTGACTCGGACATCGGTTCGAGGAACATCGGCATATTGAAACAGGTAGATGCTACAGGAGTTAGGTTCCCAGGATGAGGGCACTCCAGTATCCGGTGAGGGGAATCTCTCCGTGGCGATCGCCCCGAACCAACATTCAGATCTATAAAATTTTGATAAACCTAATCCTGATTTTTTAAAAAACTTTATACTAGCTTTAAATGAATCCGGGAACTCGCTTTTCAACGGGACTCACTTCCATCCGTGACCTCAATTTTTAATCAGACTCAACTGACTCTCTATCTCCTCAAAATCCCTTAAATTTTAACCCCATTTACCGATTGACATTGCTCAAGTTTTATGTATAGATTGCCCCTGAATTGGGTATCAATGGGGCCTCATTCACGAATTTTCCACCTTCTTCGTCATCTTGGGAATAACCCTGTAAAGCAAGTGTATCAACAAAAATCGTGAATCCTCCCCTCAAAAAACAGGGCTTTAAACCGCTTTCTTGATGGGAAGTCCCTTCATGTTCTAGGTAAATTCCGACTCTTCCTCAAAGTCAGCACAAAGATAGAGTGACTGGCTTAGAACATAGAGCAAACTAATAAGCTAGGGAGACCCCCAAAAAACCTCAGCCCTATGCAGGGTGGGGTTAGAGGAATAGCCTTTTTGAACTATATCCTGTTTCCTCGGGCTTCCAAGTCGGTAGGACATCAATAGAACAAGAAACTCAGTTTCTCGCTGTATTTTGTTGTCCAATCGGTGAAATTTTGTAAAAAAACGGGGTGATGACTGCGACTATCCCGCTACCTTGGCGTCACAAATGACGCTAAGTTCTACCTGTGGAATTCAACCCGACCCCCTCCCGAAATTTCACGGTTGCAGTTGAGGAATTAAGCAAAAAGCCTCCCTTGTTTTAACTTATTTTGACGATTTTACTAGAGGTATGACAACATGAAAAACATGAATTTAACGCTGACATCTGCGGGTTTCGCGACCCTGTTGCTTTTGGGTGCAACCTCCTCCTCGGTACAAGCCTTTTCTTTAACCCAATCCAATCCCCTTAAAATTATGCCATTAGGGGATTCTAACACCCGAGGCAAAGGGGAGGACATTGCGGGCTATCGAGATGACCTCTGGATGCTACTGAATGACAGTGGATTCAATGTTGATTTTGTCGGGAGTGCCACCACAAATCCCCCCGACAATTGGAATCAACCCTATGACTTCGATCGAGATCATCAGGGTCATGGTGGATATGCCATTAGTGGTGATACCTTCCCCGGGGCCAGTGATTTGACGTCCAATATTGATAACTGGCTGAATGCCGCCACTCCCGATGTTATCCTGTTGATGGCAGGAACCAACGACTTTATCTTTCAAAATACAACAACTGCCCAGGAAACGATTGATGAACTTGGCGCATTAATTGATAAAATCTTTGCTTGGTCTTCCGATGTTAATTTATTGGTTAGCTCGATCGCCCCATTAGCCCCCGATCGAGGATTAGAACAAGAAGCCGCTTTATACAATGATATGATTCCGGGTCTGTTAGGCAGCGATCGCTATCAGCAAAAGAACCTCTCCTTTGTAGATACCCGCAATTTGTTGACCCTAGATGATCTCTATGATGGAGTTCACTTTACACCCCAGGGTTACACCACCTTAGCCAATGCCTGGTTTGATGGGATTGTTGCCGCCTCCGATCTAGGTCAACCTCCTACAGGTCCGATCGCCGGTGAAACTCCCGGATCAGACGACTCAGTTTCTATCCCCGAACCGACTTCTGTATTGGGAATCTTAGCATTCGGTTTAGTCGGCGCAGGATCGTTACGCAAACGCCGTCATGTTTCTCCCTAACTGTAGGGTTGATTCGCGAATCAACCTCTTACATTGAGGGGAATAAATATTTAATTCCAGGGGAGTTTGAGAGAATTTTGCCCGAAGTTTAATCAAGCAGCTTTTGCCTTGATTTTGCAAAAGCTGCTCTTTTTTTTGCGATTTATACGGAATTCGGTTGCTCTAGGTCTATAAAAACTAGCCCTGTCAAGGTGATAAATTTAATGACGAAAAATCGTTATTTCTTGGACAGGCGCTTCGAGAAGCGCCCCTACAAGAGGTAAATTTGATGACGAAAAATCATTCTTTCTTGTAGGGGCGCAATGCTTGCGCCCCTGGGGCGCAAGCATTGC
>NZ_JAMXOT010000505.1 GCF_024220515.1 Oscillatoria sp. HE19RPO | reverse complement strand
GCTTCGGGAAGCGCCCGTGGAGGCGCTTCCCGAAGCGCCCCTACAATTCGTTTTAATAGACCGATTACAACCGGATTTGGTATAAGCCCTAATCCAGGAATTAAGGAGCCATCACCAAATAAGGAGAGGCGATCGCTTCGGCTTGACCCGCATTGACTAAAGCTTGGTAAACAAAAGCCGCTACCTCAGCGCGGGTAGCCTCTTGACTCGGATTGAGGCGATCGCGAATCGGATAATTCACCACCAACCCCTGTTCCGTCGCCCCGGCGATCGCTGTCTGCGCCCAATCCGGAATCCCACTCCTATCCGAATACACCGATAACACCCCCATATTCTCCGAACGCAATCCTAACCCACTGGCGAGGGCCACCAGCACCTGAACCCGAGGAATCTGCTGTTCCGGGCGGAACTGATTTCCCGGATATCCCGTTAAAAACCCACCCCGACAAGCGGTTTGAATCGCCTCAAAGCCCCAGAAATTACTCCGAACATCCGTAAACGCCGAACAAGCCTGATTTGACCGTGCAGTAAACGCTTTATTGACGATCGCCGCAAACTGAGCACGGGTCACCCGCTCATTCGGACGAAATGTCCCATCATTAAATCCCGCAATCACCCCTTTCGCCGCCAACGCTTCAATATAAGGTTGTGCCCAGTGACCCCCAATATCCCGAAATCCCGCAGCTACCGTTGCCGCCACAAACTCCACCAACCCAGAGATCCGACTGGCATCAATATCATTCCCCACCGCCAGAATCGTATTGTTGCGGGTGGCATTATAAAGGTCATAGCGGGTGTTACTGCGGATGTAATTTTTGCCCTCAGATTCAGCAGTCCCTAAATCCGGCAAGGCATCCCCGATCGCCACAATCCCATCCCGTTCATTATTCTCAATCACGTTATTGCGAAAGATGGGTTTCGCCGAATTGGACACCACCACCCCATCAATATTTTGCAGAATTCGGTTATCCACAATCATTGGGGCTGATGAATCCCCGATCGCCAAGCCGAAACCTGTGTTCTGAAAGATATTTCCCCGAACTTCCCCTTGCGCCGATCGCGCAATGGAAATCCCATTCCCATCGTTTTCCGTGAACACGCTATTTTCAATCAAGGGCGTGGAAGTCCCCGTGACAAAAATGCCCTCGCGCAGATTACTGGTAAAGGTACTATTGCGAACCGTTGCTGCTCCCGATTCGATCCAGATGCCGGTTCCTCGGGTGTTGGGGTTAGTTACCGCTACCCCGGCGATCGTGCTATCGGTGGCCGGGACAATTGCCACATTTTGAACCGCAAAGGTGGGACTGCTAAAGCTACCCCCGCCAATAATCCGCACGTTCTGCCCTTTCTGGGATTCATCCCCGCGCAGAATAACCCCCGGGGGGAGGGTCAAAGGGAAAGTTTCGGTATCCTTGGTGTAACTTCCAGGGGCCAACTGAATCACAGTGCCAGGGGTGGCTTGGGAGAGGGCGTAAGTAATACTCTGATAGGCGGATGCTTCACTGCTGCCTGCATCGGGGCGATCGCTTCCTAAAACCGGATTAACATAGATAACTCTAGCGTTTGCCGGAATTTGGGCTGTTTGTATTCCCGAGGATAGTGGCATTCGGGGGACTGAATTGGCCCAGGATCCTGGAAGAGCCACTGTTCCCGCCCCCAAAACTAGGGCGGTTACTAGGGTCATACGCAATCCGGTTTTCAAAGGTCTATAAAAACCCGCACCCTGAAGGGTGGGGCTATACGGACAAAGCCCGCCTGCGCGGGCTAAGAGAGAAAACCGACTTTTTGCAACCGGATTTGGGATCAGGCTAAATCTCCGGGTCAGGGTCCCCTGACCCAAACTCGCCCGTTGTAACCTCAAAAAAGAAAGTTGCTTGCTCATTTGCTGATGGGTCCTACTCTGATAAAACATCAAACTTGTTAGACTTAGGGTAACCCCACAGGCGCTTACATTAACGCAGTTGGGATAAAATTAAATCCCGAGGAGGTCGGTACAGTAGAGGGAAGACCAACCCCCCTTTTTTGACAAGATTTAGGCGGGCTTTGCCACAAAGAAAGGGCCAAAAACCCGGTTTCTTGTCCCGGTTATCCCATCCTGTCTGGACGATCTCCATGAGACTTAATTATGATTCAATCAACTCGTTCATTTCTCTTGTTTTCCGGGAAATTTCACTAGGTGTTCCAGTAAGTTCCGAGTATTTTTAGGGGATGAAAACTCAAGGGTGATTTTCTGGTTACAGTAAGCAACTTTTGCTTGGAATTCCTCGTCTTCAGCCCATAAAATCATTGATTAAAATGGTAAAAATGCGCCTATCTCTGTTGTCTGTTTTGCGTCGGATTATCCAGGCTGGAACTCTGGGGATTGCTCTGTTGGGAGTTGGGGAAGGAATGCTTTCCCCAAACAGTGCGACTGCGGCTGAAGAAGTTATTCTAAAGTATGGACCTATGCGATCGCCTGTCTCTGTGGCGGACTTATCTAGGTTTGCTGAGACGGGAGATCTGTCTTTCTCGTTGCGATCGTATATAGGATTATCGAGTCAAAACCCTGATGAGGTTCGGAATCATTTAAACCGCTCTATTTCCGTGAGTCCAAGATTTTTGGATCGGGCGCTTAATAATCGTCTGGGTAAGCGGGTATTAGATGAAATGGGGGATATGATTCAGACACCTTCGGGGCAGTTGAGTGGTCAAGCCCTGCGTGCTTCTTTGGTTCTCTCCGCAGCGGAAGATGGGCAGATTAGCGTGGTGGAATTGATTGAAAATTACCCCGCACAGACTGTAGAAGTAGATGTCCAGAGTTTAATTCGAGTTTATAACAAGCTGAATTTTTTGGAAAAATTACCGTTTTAAAGGGGAGGAATAAAGGTGATTGGGGCTGAAGAAACCTGACTCTAATTTTAATACGGAATCCGGTTATCAAAGGTCTATAAAAACCCGCACCCTCAAGGGTGGGGCTACACGGACAAAGCCCGCCTGCGCGGGCTAAAACCAAAAACCGACTTTTATCAACCGGATTTGGTATTAATACGGAATCCGGTTGTCAAAGGTCTATAAAAACCCGCACCCTCAAGGGTGGAGGCTCACAGGACAAAGCCCGCCT
>NZ_JAMXOT010000394.1 GCF_024220515.1 Oscillatoria sp. HE19RPO | reverse complement strand
CAAAAAATAAAACCTTCAAAAAACCCGCAGGCTCAAGCCTGGGGCTACACGGACAAAGCGGTGCCTGCGCGGGCTAAAAGAGCCTTGTTAGGTGCGATCGCATCAAAGCAAGGATGATTTATTTGTTGGAATCCCCTTAGTCCCCAAAATGTCCGCGAATAACTGGGGGAACCGCTCTTTAATTAAAGATTGTGTAAAGACAAGGGGTTTGTCACCTCAAAGCCTTTGTTAAAGAAAGTCCGCCTAGGCGGGCTTTCTTTTATGGGATTCTAACCCTTCCAGACTGGGGAATTTCCGATAGAGCAGCCTGGATGAGGGAGCGTGGGAACGAATGTGATACTCTTGCTCTGACTTGAACCGATGAAGTCGGGCGATTTTACCTCTGAAGTATAGATGACAGGGAGAGAGTTTTATGCTATTTCTTTCCTACATTGTCCGTAAATCTTCATTTTTAGCTTGACAATTGGCGATCGGATGTTTTTTTTATAAATAATCACCTCAAGACTTCATCCCAATGGCAGATGAGAGCTTTGCAACTGATCGATGAAAATTATAAGGAAGCGGTAGAGAACTCATCAGAGTCGAAAGCGTACCTGAAATGGACTGGCCAGTGTGAGGGCAAATCCGAAACAGAACGCTTAGAGATGGGGAGACTTTCTATCGGGTCGAACTCTAGTAGTAAAAGGGCTTGACTCCGAAAGGGGGTGGGATGACCTGACCCACTAACCTCGGAAGTATCGGAAGCGCGGGCGCATTTACCACTGTGCGATCGCACTGATTTTCTGGGTCTGAGTTGAGCAACAGACCCCCGTGAGTATCGCTGCTGATAGGAAGAGGATAAATTTATGAATGATGCTGTAAAAATCTTTTCTCATTATAATACCAAGTCAGGCTCTGTGTCTAGAAAACGACGGTGGCCTATTTACTTATTTTTAGGAATTACAAGCAATCTATTGGTGTGGGGGGCGGCGATCGCCTACATCACTCTCAAAGCCCCAACCTATACGACCAAATGGTCTATTACGCTACCGAGTACAGGTTCCACAAGCAAAGTCGATTTACCGGGCATTGGGGGAGCTTCTTCCCAAACCGACTCCCCCTACCGATATGATTCCCACCATGACCCTCGGGAAAATTACAAATATATCGCAGCCAGCGATCAGGTTAGAAGCCGTGCAGCCCAACTGCTCAATCTCGACCTGAAAGCCTTCAATAAACCCCAGATCGAGATTATCGGCAACTCCACTCTGATGGAGTTTGAAATTGTCGGAGATACCCCCCAACTGACTCAACAAAAGGCAACCGCCCTCCACCAAGCGTTCCTACTTCAGTTAGAGGAACTCAGACAAGAAGAAATCAGCGATCAGGACCGCAACTTAGAAATGTTGCTCAATCAATCTCAGCAAAACTTACAAAAGGCCCAGGCTCGATTATCAGAGTATCAAGTCACCTCCAATATCATCTCTTCCGAGCAATTGGTTGATCTCTCAAAAACCATTGAAGCCTTACGAAAGCAAAAAGCAGAAGTGGATGCCCTGAATCGGCAAAGTAATGCCCGAATGGTCCAAATTGCTCAAAACTTAGACCTCACTCCGGCAGAAGCGAACGAAGCCTTTGCCTTACAATCTGATTCTTTGTTTCAAGACTATCTGCTGAAATACCAAACAGCCCGGGGTGAGTTAATGACCTTGACCTCGGTTTATACTTCGCGCCATCCTGTCGTTTTGGCTAAACAACAGGAAATTGATCAAGCCGAAGCGGAATTAAACCAACGGAGTCAGCAAATTGTCGGGCGACCCTTTGACCCCGAAATCTGGGAACAAACCAACTTAGGAAATGCCGAGAATGCCTCGAAGCGCGAACTTTTCTTCCAAGAGTTAATTACATTTCAGACAGAAAACGTTGGCTTAGAAGCACAATCTCAAGAGTTAGGGCAGCAGATTGAACGATTAGAAAAACGATTAAAAACCTTATCGATTCAGGGTTCAAAACTGGAAAATTTACAGCGGGATGTTCAAATTGCCGAAGCGGTGTTTTCTTCCACTTTAACCCAGCTAGATATGAGTAAGTCTAACATTTTCGCCAGCTATCCGCGCATTCAAATGTTGACGCCACCGGCTTTGCCAGAAGAACCCAGTTCTCCTAAAACGTTATTAGCCCTACTCGGTGCGGGGATGAGTTCGGTCTTTTTTACTGCTGGATTTCTCCTGCTGTGGATGCGGGATGTCAAAAATCAACGGCGGAAACAAAGTGCCATGCCAGACCCTAAACCCCAACCGATTCCCGTTAACTCGGCGCACCCTCAGCACAATTCCTCTACCGCAGTGTCTAAGCGATGAAGCCAGAAAATCTACCTGAAAAGTTAGTGTGGTATTACATCATCGGCACTTATATCATTTATTTTATGGGTGCTCAGTATGTGTTTGCCCCCCTTTTAGCTTATGTCCTGCTGTTTTATGTGTTGAAAAAATGGTGGAACCAAACCGAGGATACACCCCCGGAAGAACGGGTCAGGTTTACCCCTTCTAACTTGGTCTGGATGGTGGCAATGTTTATCATGTACATCGCGTTAGTCATGGGTCATATAGACTTTGGAATGGGCTTAGCGCAAATCATTCGGTCTACGGTGAATGGATGGCTTAGAAGCTGGGCGCTGTTGGCCCTATTTCCCCTAGCGGCTCATTTGGATATTCGCCCTAAGTTAATTTATCGAGCCATTGCGATTCTCTGTGTTCAAAGTTTGATTTTGATTCCCTTCGGCTACCTGTTTAGCATGGCGGGTCTTCCGAGTAAGCTCTATACTTCTCCTTTACAAGCCTTTGGAGGAAGTTCTTTATACAACGTAAACTTGCTGTATCAGTATGATTCCGATGGGGGTCAAACGCGAATGTTTTTGTTCGCCCCCTGGGCACCGGCTTTGGGAATGATTGGCACCATGTACTTTGGGATCGTCCAGCAAGAGGAACACAAAAGATGGCGGTTTTGGGGCATGGTGGGGGCCGCAGCAATGGCCTTTTCATCGGTTTCTCGCTTGGGAATTATCGCCATGCCCTTCGTTCCCCTGGCGGTGTGGGGATTGACCCATTTTTTAAGACCTTGGATGATCTTTGCTTCAGGGTTTGCCAGTTTAGGCTTAGGGCTATTTGCACCGGCCTTGATCGAGTTTCTCAACGCCGTCAAAACTCGATTTACTCAAGCCCGGGCTAGTTCTTCCCACGTTCGAGATGTACTCAATGATATGGCCGTTTATCGCTGGAGAACGGACGCTCCCATCTGGGGACATGGCATTCTGCAACCGAAAGGACCCAGAGTAGTGGCAGGAATGCCTGTTGGCTCTCACCATACTTGGTTTGGGGTGTTGTTTCTGCACGGAATTGTCGGCTTTTTTGCCCTCACCATTCCCCTAATCTGGACTTTCATCGAAATGCTGATTAAAGCCCAGCACTCTCAAACCGCCAAAGTTTCCTTACATTTTCTAATTGCCCTGTTTTTATTTGCATTCGCGGAAAATATCCAAGGTTTGGCTTACCTCTATTGGCCTTGCTTACTTGTGATGGGAATGGCCTTTAAAGAAAAATTAATCGTTTGGAGCGACACTGATGAAAAAGAAACGTATCTTATTTCTGATTTCTGATAAAAAAATGGGGGGTGTCATGACAATGGTGGATAGCTTGACTCGTTCCTATCTATCCAAACAGTTTGACTTTAAAACCGTTTGCATGGATGCTAATGAAGCCATCCATGAACGAGTCACTCCAGATGTTGTGGTGATTAATAAAGCCTGTAGTTGGAAGAGAATCCCCAATTTACTCTGGTTAAATCTTTGGAAAGGAAAAACCCAGGTGGTGATTATTGAGCATCATTATACCGCAGGATTTGAAACCCATCAGGTTCCGGAAAAAAAGCGCTTTCGATTGATGCTCAAAATTTCCTACTCCTTGGCCGATCGCGTGGTGGCGGTTTCGGAGGCTCAAGGGGATTGGATGTTTAAAAACAACTTAGTAGCCTGGGACAAACTGTATCAAATTAATCCAGCGGTCAAACTGAAAGAATTCCTGGAAGTTGCCGATCGCCAGCCCTGCAAAGAAATTCGGTTAGCCGCTTATGGTCGATTCTGCAAACAAAAAGGATTTGATATCTTGCTAGAGGCTATGAAGTTAATTCCCCAACATACCGTTAATTTATATTTAGGAGGAGATGGCCCCGACAAGGAAAGCCTCAAAGAACGCGCCCTCGGGTTAGCAAATGTCAAATTTTGTGGGCAAATCGAGGATGTCCCCCAGTTTTTAGAACGATGTGATGCGGTGGTCATTTCATCACGCTGGGAACCCTTTGGGTTAGTCTGTATGGAAGCCAAAGCCGCAGGGAAGCCCGTGATTGCCTCGGATATTGATGGGTTACGAGAACAAGTGAGCAATTGTGGGATTTTGGTTCCCCCAGAAGATCCGGTCAAATTGGCCGAAGCGATCGCCTCCTTGGGCGAGAGTGACCTCTTAACTTGGGGTCAAAATGGGCGGCACTCGGTCCAAGATGCCCGGGACCAATTTTTAACTCAATGGGAAAACTTACTGGTGGAATTAACACCAACTTAAAACCTCGGTCATGTTTTTAAGTCAAAAAAATTTCCAAACCCAATCTCAATCAAGCAAGCATCTACAGAAAGGAAGGTATTAATGAAAAAGTCCATGCGCTGGGATCGTTTTTTTACGAGGGGAACACCAGTTATCGCTTTGCCGGATTGGAATGAGCCTCGGCTTTTTGTCCCAGCTCAAAATTTTTGGCAGCGATGGAAAGGAAGCTCCTTGTGTCCTCCTCCCTCGGCTAAACCCGATGCCATTGCCTTGCCCCCAAAGTTGGGGCGACTCTTGTATCGAATTCAGGTCGCTTTAGGCCAGTCGCCGATGCAAATTGCCTGTCGAAAAAAGTCGGGTTCAATCGATATTCAGGGGTTTGTCCGGGAGATTTTTCCCGAATTTAGTTGGGCGGTATTTTCCGTCGGTGTTCCGGGGAAAGCGCAGAAAATTACCGCCCAACTCTGGAACGATCGCCATCAAGTGATTGGCTATCTGAAATACTCGCGCAAACCCATCGCCTGCGATCGCATCGCCCGGGAATACGCCGTTCTTTCTCAATTGCAGGTCCAACCCAGACCCTTAAAATTTGGCCCGTTGAGTAAGGGAACCGCCCTTTTAATTGAACCAATTCCGGGAAAACATATCTCTTCTGGAACCCTTCCCCCGGAACCAGAAATTCTCACCCTTCTGGATCAGTATGCGATCGCCAAACCTGTTCCCCTGAATGAGCATCCGTGGGTTCAATCCTTCCAGCAAACTGCCGACCCCTTCGCCCTGAAGTGGTTAGATGCCTTGGGCAATCGCCCCTGGCCGATTGTTGCCTTACATGGGGATTTTTCCCCCTGGAACCTGTTGCGATCGCCCAATGGCAAGATTTTTGCCATTGACTGGGAATATGGTCTGGCTGAAGGGTTTCCCTACCTCGATCTGGCGTATTACATCCTGCAAGTCGCCTATTGGTCCTTAAAGTGGTCTCCCATTCAAGCTTTTGAGTATGCGGTGGAGTTTCTCTCTAGCCGTTCTGGGCCAAACCTCACATTAGCGGAGGCAAAGGCGATCGTGCGATTGAGTGCCTATCAGGGTTATCAATTTATGCTCGAAGATGGACATTCTCTCGAAGAACAACCTCAATATTGGCGCTCTAAGGTGTGGGAACATGAACTTTGCAACCTTTCAAACTAAAGTTAAAAAGAAACTTAATAACAAATTTGTCCAAAATATTGGCTGGCTGACTGGGGCCGAATTTGCCATCCGCGTCATTCGCTTATTGACTACGGTGGTCTTAGCTCGATTTTTAACCCAATACGATTATGGGTTAGCCGCCATCGTTTTAACCACCTATGAATTTACCCGTGTCTTTACCGATATTGGCATTGGCGCTAAACTGATTCAAGCCGAGCCGGAAGAACTCGAAGACTTATGCCGAAATGCCTATTGGATGAGTTGGGTCATCTATAGCGGCTTATTCTTGATTCAGGCCCTCGTCGCGTTTCCCATTGCCTGGTTTTATAGCGATACCAATCTGGTTCTACCCATTGTGGTTTTAGGGGGTGTCTTTCTAGTCACCCCGGTAGGGGTGGTTCAAGCCATCTTACTGCGCCGAGAAAATCGCCTGGAAATCCAAGCCCTCAATCATGTAGCAGTTCAAGGAACGAGTAACCTTTTATCCCTCGTCTTCGCCGTACTAGGGTTCGGGATTTGGGCCATTGTCATTCCGAAACTCATGGTAACCCCCTTGTGGGCTTATATCTACATACGGAACCATTCGTGGCGTCCGAAGGGAGGATTTAGGAGTGAAAAATGGAAAGAGATTTTTGGATTTGGCAAAAATGTCTTAGGGGTAGAATTGTTAAAGACCCTGAGAACTAATCTGGATTATCTACTCGTGGGCCGTTTTTTAGGGATTACTGAATTAGGAATCTACTTCTTTGCCTTTAATGCCGGATTAGGGATTAGCCTGAGTATCATTAAATCGATTAACGCAGCCTTATTACCTCATTTGTGTTCCATGCGAGAAGACTGGAGCAAAATGAAGAAGCAGTTTTATAAGAGCTTAAAGTTAATTGCAGCCTTAATCATCCCCTTGGCACTCTTACAATCGAGTATGGCCCCGTTCTATGTTCCGATTGTGTTTGGAGAAAAATGGATTGAAGCGATTCCGGTGTTAATGATTATCTGTATCTCGGCTATCCCGCGCCCATTCGGTAATGCTGCCTCTCAATTAATGGTGGCAATTGGCCGACCGGATATCGATCTCAAGTGGAATATTATCTTTACCACAGTCTTCACAATCAGCTTGTTTGTCGGTCTCCAGTGGCAAGTGGTGGGGTTAGCCATAACCGTCTTGCTGGTTCATGCGATCGCCTTACCTGCCTATACTATTTGGGCGAGTCGGTATGCCTTTAACCGCAATAGTTAATCATTCTTTGGGGAAACGGTGAGGACCGTTTCCCCCAGGCCCTTCCACTCTTTTGTATCCAACTTCAACAAACCAAACCTTTCATTGAGTCCTTTAGTAAATTACCCGGTGAAATCTATGAAATTAATTTCTGTCATCGTTCCCGTTTATAACCTAGAACAATATATCGTTGACACCATCCAATCTGTGTTGGCCCAAACTTACAAACATTTTGAACTCATCGTGATTGATGATGGTTCCACGGACCGCACCGCTGAAATTTGCGAATCATTTGACGAACCCAAGTTAAAATTAATTCGTCAGAAAAATAAAGGCGCAAATGCGGCCCGGAATGCCGGACTTCGTATAGCTCAAGGGGATTATATCGCCTTTCTCGATGGGGATGACCTCTGGTTACCTGAAAAACTAGCCAAGCATATCGAGCATTTAGAACAGTCCCCGGAAGTTGGCATTAGCTATAGTCAATCCGCTTTTATTGATGAAGCCGGAAACCCAATGGGGCTTTATCAAATGCCCAAATTGACGGATATTACCATTCGAGATATCCTTTGTCGCAATCCGATTAGTAATGGCTCCTGTGCTGTCCTTCGCAAAGAAGTGTTTGAAGGGATTAAATTTCAAGATTACCTCTATGGAATTCAGCAAGATTTTTACTGGGATGAGCGATTACAAGGCTCTCAAGACCTCGATTGTTGGTTTAGAATTGCCCTGCAAACCGATTGGAAAATGGAAGGAATTCCGGAAATTTTAACCCTGTATCGGGTGAATTCTAACGGACTCTCGGCCAAATTATTAAAAAAACAAGAGTCCTGGGAACAGGTTATCGAAAAAACCCGGGCGTATGCGCCGGATGTGGTGGCCCGATGGGAAAATCCAGCCCGCGCCTATCACTTGCGATATTTGGCGCGTCGGGCGGTGACGTTACGGGATGGAAAGACTGCCCTGAAATTGGCATGGGATGCGATCGCCACTCACCCCCAAATGATGCTAGAAGAACCGAAACGCACGGGAGTCACCCTAGCGGCTGCCACGGTCCTTTCAGTGCTGCCTCAGCCCGTTTATCAACAACTCGAAGACCTGGGAATGAAACTAGCAGGACGGTTTCAAAAACGTCAAGTTTTGCAGTATAAAACTTAACCCCTCGGTGGCGGTGTATTCTCAGACCTCGTTTTTCTAGCTTGAGATCAACGAGGTTTCCCCAAACTGTCCTAATTTTTAATCACTTTGTCAATCTCAAGACTTATCATGAAGCTAGTTTCGGTCGTGGTTCCGGTTTATAACGTTGAAGCGTATATTGCGGAAACCATTCAGTCAATTCTCAAACAAACTTACTCTAATTTTGAAATCCTGATTGTCAATGATGGGTCAACGGATCGCAGTATAGAAATCATTCAAACCTTTGATGACCCTCGCATCACCCTGATTCACCAAGAGAACCAAGGCGTATCAGCAGCCAGAAATCGGGGAATTGCCCAAGCGAAGGGAGAGTATATTGCCTTAATTGATGGGGATGATATCTGGGTCCCGGAAAAGCTCGAAAAGCACGTGCAACATTTAGAAAACTCCCCCCAAATTGGCCTCAGTTTTTGTCGGTCCGCCTTTATAGACCTCAACGGAGCCCCCTTGGGAATTTATCAAATGCCCCAACTCACCCATATTGACCTCCATCATATTCTCTGCCGAAATCCCATTGGCAATGGGTCCGTTCCTGTGATTCGTCGAGCAGCCCTAGAAGCGATTAAACATCCCTCAACCCGAAATAATGGGAAATCCCTTGCCTATTTTGATGAAAATCTTCACCATTTAGAAGATGTAGAATGCTGGCTGAGAATTGCCCTCAAAAGTGAGTGGCAACTGGAAGGAATTCCCGAAGCACTCACCCTCTACCGCGTCAATTTAGGAGGAGCTTCGACTAAGGTTGACCAGCAGATAGCTTCCTTAGAAAAAATGCTGATTAAAACGGCCACTTATGCCCCGGAACTGGTGGCAAAATGGGGGAGTATGGCCCGCGCTTATCAACTTCGCTTTTTATCCAGGCGGATGGTGAGTCTCGGTCATGGAAAAAAAGCGGTGGAACTGGTGAACAACGCACTGTTAACCTCCTGGAAAATCGCCCGGGATGAACCCCGTCGGACTTTTCTGACCTTAGCTGCGGCCTATTCCCTCTATCTCTTACCCTCGTTTATTTATCAACGACTCGAAGCACAAGGGATGAAACTAACTGGACTGTTTCAACAAAAACAAATTCTTCGAGAACAGCGTAGCTAGATAATCAATTTACTTTTTTTGCTTTTTGAACTGAGGATATTAAACCGATGAAATTTGTTTCTGTGATTGTTCCTGTTTACAACGTTGAGCGCTATATCGCTGATACCATTCGCTCTGTTTTGGCTCAAACCTATGGCAATTTTGAACTGTTAATCGTGGATGATGGGTCACCGGACCGGAGTATAGAAATTTGTGAGCAGCAGTTCGATGACCCCAGAATTAAAATTATTCACCAAGCCAATCGGGGATTAGCTGGAGCGAGAAATACCGGGATTCGTCACGCCCAAGGCGAATATTTAGCCTTTTTAGATAGCGATGATTTGTGGGAACCCAATAAACTGGAAAAACATATTGAGCATCTCGACTCGGCGTTAGAGGTGGGAATTAGTTTCAGTCGGTCGGCTTTAATTGATGAATCTGGGAATCCCACCGGCACCTATTTGATGCCCCAACTCACCGATATTGATGTGCCTTGTTTGTTGCGCGGGAGTCCTTTAGGAAATGGTTCAACTCCCGTGATTCGACGGGAGGTTTTTGAGGCGATTGAGTTTGAAGCGAACCGCTATGGAACCGTGGAAACGTTTTACTTTGATGAAGCGTTCCGGCAGTCGGAAGATATTGAATGTTGGTTAAGAATTGCGTTAACTACTGACTGGAAATTTGAAGGAATTCCCGAAGCGCTTACTTTATACCGGGTGAATACGGGTGGTCTTTCGGCGAACTTTATGAAGCAGCTTGAAAGCTGGGAACAGGTGTTAGAAAAAACCCGGTCATACGCACCCGAAGCGATCGCCCAATGGTGGGACTTGGCGATCGCCTACGAACTGCGATATCTCGCCCGTAATGCCATTCGCGTCAAAAATGGCAAAAACGCCGTGGAGTTAATCAATCGCGCCTTATTCACCTACTGGCGCATCCTCCTGGAAGAACCCCGGCGCACCCTGTTAACCTTAATTGCTGCCTATGTCCTGCGGTTGTTACCCGCCTCGGTTTATACTTGGATTGAGAATCGGGGCAACCAGTTGAATGGTTCTACCCAACAACAACAGATTCAACGCGATCGCCATCCCGAAACTCCTCCGTGCGTCCGACCCTAGCCCAATCCGTGGCGACAGAGACGCTCGCCCGATGGAGTGCTTTATTTTTGCGTGCTCATTTACTCGCAGATGCGGAAGCCTGGAATTATATTTACCAGGGCGGGGATCAACTCGACCCCCATGTTGAATTTCAAGGTCAAACGGTGCAGTGAGGGGGTTTTGTTGCACTAGGGCAGCCGGTGGGTGAGATGAGGGGGAGTCGGATCAATCGGATCGATCGGATCAATGCGATCGCCTCCAACTTCCCCGGTTCCAACCCTTTCCCAGGCGATCGCTTTCTTCCCGATTATCCGGGTCCAGTATAGGCAATCTGCCCCCTCAATACATTATTCTTTTAGCGCTAATCCAATCATCAACAATCCAGGCCAATTGACATAACTGAGTACATCAACTTCTTGGGTAATCGAAAAAAGCAGTAAAACCAAAAAAGTTTTTAATCCAACTCGTGCATTTTCGCTTTTACTGGCCTTATAAGATAAGATCATAAAAGTACAAGCCAAAGGGACAATCAGGGCAATAAAACCCACCAATCCTTTGGTGTAAAGTACATTAATCCAGGTCCCACAGCCCGAAGTGCCAATTGGATAAAACAGAGTATATCCAGGGCCTATGTCTTCTGTAAATCCATGTCCCCAGAGGGGAGCATCTGTCCGCCACTTGTACAAAGAGAATTCAGCTAACTTAAATCTCAACTCAGAAGAAGAGGCTCTAGCTTGGTTGATTCGATTGATAAAACTCTTCAGAGACCCCATTATGTTGGCAGCAAACAGACCCGTTAAAGAACTCCCCAAGCCTGCTGTAAAATAGAGGATAGGTTGATCAAAATGGGTCAAAACCCAGCTTACGATCAGCACCAAAGGAAGCGAAACCAGCGCCATGCGAGAGAGGGAACCAAAAATCATAGCAACAGCGCCAATCGTCCCAATCATTCGCCACGTTCGGTTAGGTTCTTGACGAACTAAAAAAAGGTAGATCATCCCAATGAGGGCTAAAGTGGGGGACCAGGGTGCAAACAATGATAAGCGAGGTTGACCACTTTCTCCATCCAAAAAGTAGAACAGCACCTTATAAAAATCCTGAGAACCGCCCCCAATTCGATGGAAAGGAGAAACATAAATTCCATCTTTAGGTAAACCAGCCAAATAGGCAAGATAACACACTCCCATAAAAAATAAACTTTGCAAAGATACAATACAGACCCCTCGGTAAAGCAATCTCGGTCGGATCTTTAAGCAACCAATTAGGGGGAAAATAGCCCAGAGTCCCCACTCTCTACCCCATTTGACTAAAAGACCTCTCCAAAAATTCCAAAACATTACCAGGAAAAGATTCTAGGATTATCGGTTATTTTTCATCTGCATTGAATTCTTACGAGAATATAGGGGTTTAAGGAGATTTGAGTTAAAAATCGCCAAATTATTGGCCCTTAT
>NZ_JAMXOT010000393.1 GCF_024220515.1 Oscillatoria sp. HE19RPO | reverse complement strand
TTTCTTCGCAACTCTGGGGGATAACGACTGAAGTCGTTAATACAAACGGGGAAAATTTAGTCATTTCTTCTTAGTTTGTAGTAACGACTTCAGTCGTTTCTTTTCTTCGCAACTCTGGGGGATAACGACTGAAGTCGTTACTACAAACGGGACAATTTTGGTGATTTTCCTAGTGCGTAGTAACGACTTCAGTCGGCTCTTTCCCAACAATAAGAAACCCAATCATGGCTGAACCCTTGACCTCCGGGAGTTTTCCCCTCGTCAATCCAGGCTCGAAAGAAGACCGCAATATGTTAAACTAGGCGGGTCTGACCCTGGACCAATCCCTTGCAGGGACACAACTACAACTGATTTCCTAGTCACATTCGAGAGTAACCATAAATTCATGTTTGACGCGCTTGCTGAACGCTTAGAAGGAGCCTGGAAGAAACTTCGAGGGCAGGACAAAATTTCCGAATCCAACATTCAAGAAGCCCTGCGGGACGTTCGGCGCGCCCTTTTAGAAGCCGATGTCAACCTTCAGGTCGTCAAAGCATTTATTGCCGACGTTGAAGAGAAAGCGCTGGGTGCGGAAGTGGTTTCTGGGGTGCGACCGGACCAACAGTTCATCAAGATTGTTTACGATGAACTGGTGGAAGTCATGGGGGAAAGTAACGTTCCCCTGGCGCAAGCAGAGACTGCCCCAACGGTTGTGTTGATGGCCGGATTGCAAGGGACAGGTAAAACCACTGCAACGGCTAAACTGGCTTTACATTTGAGAAAGCAAAATCGCACGGCCCTGTTGGTGGCAACGGATATTTATCGACCTGCGGCGATCGACCAGTTGCTGACCCTGGGGAAACAGATTGATGTGCCGGTGTTTGAACTGGGGACCGATGTGGACCCGGTGGAAATTGCGCGGCAGGGGATTCAACACGCCGTGGCGATCGGGGTGGATACGGTAATTGTGGATACTGCCGGTCGTCTGCAAATTGATGCAGATATGATGGCGGAGTTGGCCCAAATTAAAGAGACGATCCAACCTCACGAAACCCTGTTAGTGGTGGATGCCATGACGGGTCAAGAGGCGGCGAATCTCACCCGGACCTTTAATGATGAAATTGGCATCACTGGGGCGATTCTGACCAAATTGGATGGGGATACTCGCGGGGGTGCGGCCCTCTCGGTGCGGCAATTGTCTGGACAACCGATTAAATTTGTGGGGGTCGGGGAAAAGGTAGAGGCCCTACAGCCTTTTTATCCCGATCGCATGGCATCTCGGATTCTCGGCATGGGTGACGTACTCACCTTGGTCGAACGGGCGGCAGAGCAAGTGGACCTTGCTGATGCCGAGAAGATGCAGCAAAAGATTTTGCAGGCGCAATTTGACTTTAACGACTTCCTCAAGCAGATGCGCTTAATGAAGAATATGGGGTCGTTGGGCGGATTGCTGAAAATGATTCCGGGGGTTGGGAAAATCTCCGATGACCAGTTGTCCAAGGGCGAGTCTCAGCTTAAAAGTGCTGAGGCGATGATTAATTCCATGACGGCCCAAGAACGGGTAAATCCTGATTTGTTAGCGGGTTCTCCCTCCCGGCGCAAACGGGTGGCCCGGGGTTCCGGTCATGATGATGCAGCAGTGACTAAGCTGGTGACGGATTTCTCCCGAATGCGAATGATGATGCAGCGCATGGGTCAAGGGGACTTGACGGGGATGCCGGGAATGGGAGGAATGTTCGGACCCGGAGGGGGACAACCGGGACGAGGCGGCTATCCTGGGGGTCCGGGCAAGAAGAAAAAGAAGGCCAAGAAGAAAAAGGGGTTTGGGGAGTTGTAATTCTTAATCCGTTACTCGTGGTAAAAACCCGCACCCTCAAGGGTGGGGCTATACGGACAAAGCCCGCCTGCGCGGGCTAACGAACCAAGCAACAACCGGCGGGGGATAAATCCCTCGCCATCGGTTACTCGGCTTAAAAACCTGCACCCTTTAGGGTGTTATACCAAATCCGGTTGTGAAAGACCTATTTTACTCTTGAGCCTGCGTAGGCAGGCTTTGTCTGTGTAACCCCACCCTTGAGGGTGTGGGTTTTTATAGACCTTTAACAACCGAATGGAGTATTAGGGCTGTTTCTAAAATTTTCCCGACGCCGTATTTGCTATTGTATCGATGCCCTGCAAGGTGCTATAATGAATGACTTTGCAGCGGAAATTTGTAGATGGAACGCTGTAGATGCTTACCCCCAGAACCAGGTAAGCTGTAATTTGATGGCCTAGAATGGTTACGAAAAAGAAGTAGGAGCAAGATGATCAAAATTCGATTGAAGAGATTCGGCAAGAAAAAAGAAGTCAGCTATCGGATTGTGGCGATGCAGAGCACGACTCGCCGGGATGGACGTCCTTTGGAAGAATTGGGATTCTACAATCCGAGAAATGATGAAACTCGTCTGAATGTCCCAGCGATCGTGAAGCGACTGCAACAGGGCGCTCAACCCACCGAGACGGTGCGTCACATTCTTGAGAAAGCTAATGTCTTTGAACAGGTCAATGCCACAACCCCTTCCTAATTCCATCAACGAACCACTGACTCCCCAAGAACCATCTGAGGGTGAGAAAGAAACGCCTAGACCGGATTATGGAGGGTTGGTACGTTTTCTGGTGGAACCGTTGTTAGAAACGCCGGAATCATTACGAGTGGATTGCGAGTTATTGGTGGGCGTACCTAAAGTCTGGATTCGCATGGCGTTTGAGGATCCAGAAAAAGGGCGCGTGTTTGGCCGTGGTGGACGCAATATGCACGCGGTGCGAACCATATTAGAAGCAGCGGCGAAGGATGCGGGGGAAGCGATTTATTTAGATATCTATGGGGGATGGCCGAGCGATCGCGCGTCGTCATCCGATGGACCTGGGTCTAAAACAACGACGAGTCCTGCGGTCAGAAATGGTCCGGTTCGTCCTGGACCAAAACTCGCCGATCGCTCCTAGGAGATGCGATCGCCTAGCATCTTTGGGGAAAATTGCCCCAAGTTTCTGGAGTCTGGAGTGGGGCGATCGCCGTCTTGTTCCAGCCCCGCTTCCTCAACACTCATCCCTTTTCCAACCAAAGATATTGCTGGAGTCCTCTCTCAAGACGCCTGTTTGCAGCCCAATTTGCAAAGAAGGCGTCTTTTTGCATTTTTTAATACTTTACCTGTAATGGATATGGCATGGAAGAAAAAACAACGATTGAACTCCCTTCTCAAGAAAGCGCCTTAGCCCTCAGTGGCGATCGCGAAGAAAACCTCAAAATCTTATCCAAACAAACTGGTGCTAGAGTCGTCCTGCGCGGACAAGATTTACTCATCCAAGGCACCCCCAACCAAATCGAACTCTGCACTCGCCTAGTGCGATCGCTCTCGGACCTCTGGATTCACGGCAAACCCATCACCAGCGTTGATATCCTCACCGCCCGTCAGGCCCTGGATACCCAACGCCAAGACGAACTCAGCGAAATGCGCCAAGACATCCTCGCCAAAAACCGCCGAGGAGAAGAAATTCGCGCCAAAACCTTTCGCCAGCGTTCTTATATCAAAGCCATCCGCAGCCATGATCTGACATTTTGCATTGGTCCAGCAGGCACCGGCAAAACCTTCCTCGCCACCATCCTCGCCGCCCAATCTCTCCTCGCCAATGACTACGAACGCCTGATTTTAACTCGCCCTGCCGTAGAAGCGGGGGAAAAACTCGGCTTCCTTCCCGGGGACTTGCAACAGAAAATTAATCCCTATTTGCGCCCCCTCTACGATGCCCTCTATGAAGTCATCGAACCCGAAAAAATTGCCAACCTCATGGAACGCGGCATCATTGAAGTCGCCCCCCTCGCCTATATGCGGGGACGCACCCTCAATCGGTCCTTTGTCATCCTTGATGAAGCGCAAAACACCACCCCCGCCCAAATGAAAATGGTTTTAACCCGCCTCGGGTTTAAATCCCGGATGGTGGTTACGGGAGACATTACCCAAACCGATTTACCCTTCCATCAGCAGTCTGGCTTAAATGTCGCCCAAAAAATCTTGCAAAATGTAGAAGGCATCGCCTTTTGCAACCTCTCTCAAGCCGATGTGGTCCGCAATCCCCTGGTTCAGCGGATTGTCGCCGCCTATGAAAGCCATGATAAATAGGGGAATCACCCTCTGTTTGAGGGTGTTAATTGGAGTATGGGCGATGCTGTAGCGGGTCCCTTGGCAGACCCTGTGCAAGTCTTTCCCTAGTGGCAGAGTAAACTTGCCGTCTGTGTAGCAGAGGGAGATTTAATTTATCCCGACTGGATCAAAAGAACTTGAGATGTAGTACCAAATCCGGTTGGTAAAAGTCGGTTTTCTGAATGACGCCGCGCAGGCGGGCTGAAGAGTAAGGAGAACTTTGGAAATCCGGATTTGGTATAACGCATCCTTAGTCGCGATCGGGTTGAGTGCAGCGCTGTTGATAAAATTGCGCCACTTTATCGGTAGGATTGCGGCGCAGGCACTCAGCAAATAATCGTTCAGCATCTCTCAGGTTTTGCCAATGGTAGAGTATCAAAGCTTCTTCAAATAGTGTTCTCGTGGCTAACTTGCCCTCATAAGTCTCAGGCGGATCGGCATCGAAAACTTCAAACATCGATACTGCTTTTGATTTTCCCTTAACTTTTACGCGATCGACAAGACGGATAGCATACTGGTTAGAATCTGGCAAAGACTGGAAAGTTAGGTGACTAATTAACAGCGAAATCCCATATTGTTTGGTCAAACTTTCTATCCGCGAGGCTAAATTCACTGCATCGCTAATCACCGTGCTATCCATCCGGTTTTTTCCTCCCACGGTACCCAGTATTAAAGACCCTGTATTGATGCCAATGCCAATCTTAATCGGCACGTATCCAGAAGCGGTGCGATGTTGATTATAGTCGGTCAGACGATGCAGCATATCAATTCCAGCTTTCACTGCATTATCTGCCTCCCCACTAAATAGAGCCATAATTGCATCGCCAATATATTTATCAATAAACCCTTGATTTTCAGTAATAGCTGTCTCCATATGGGACAAATAGGAATTAATAAATTGGAAGTTGTCTTGAGGACTCATACTTTCCGATAAAGTGGTGAAGTCGCGAATATCGGAAAAGAGTACCGACATTTCCTGTTGAACTTGGTCGCCTAATTTAACATCAAGAATGCTCTCTCTATTCAAAATTTGGAGGAACTGGGAGGGGACAAACCGCTCAAAAGCCTGGTTGAGTGCGGTGAGATTATTGTAGAACCGGGCATTTTCAATAGAAATTGCTGCCTGAGAGGAAAGCAGATTTAAGAGTTCTAAGCGCTCTGGAGTAAAAGCCTCTATGGTTAGATTATTTTCTAAATAGATAATTCCTGCCAGTTTACCTTGATGTTGGAGAGGGAAGCACAAAATTGATTTAGGCTGATGTAATTTGATATAGGGAGAATGAGCAAATTTAGGGTCATTAGCAGCATCACTCAAGACGACAGTTTCCCGCGTGCGAGCCACATAGTTAACAATTATATGAGAAATTAAAAGTTGATCCCCAGGTTCCCCGGCAGACTTAATGGGGATTGACTGCAACACAGTCACACCCTCTTCATCCACAGAACCCTCAGCTTCAATCAGCAATTTCCCCTTAGTTTCCAGAATTAGAAAGCCCTTTTGCGCTCCGGCATTCTCAATAATAATCCGCATCAATTTTGCCAGTAATTTATCGAGGACAATTTCTTCCGATAGGGTTTGCGAAGCTTTCATAACTGTGGTCAAATCCAGCTCAAAAGAATTGCTCCTGCCAGTTGTGGTAGGCATCGTAGATACCGTTATTTTATCGCTTCCCCGATTCGAGGACGTTCTTTGTAATAACTGAGGATAGCGCTTATCTAAATCGTTCATTTTAGCTGTTGCGCCCCAGCGTTGGTAGCCATAGTGAGCTTCAATCATGTAGATTTTAGCAATCTTCTCTTTACCTTTACCTAACCAAAACTTAGCGGCTAGTTCCGACGCTAGAGCTTCATTCTGCAAAAATTTATTTTCTCGGGCTGACTCGATCGCTTGGTCATACAAATCCTGCGCTTCCAGAGTATTTCCTGTAATTCGCGCCAACTCAGCTTCGATGAGCAGACGTTGATGAAGGTAGGTACTCGGACAATGTTTACTCCAGAGTTGGAATTTTTCAAGATTTGATTTAATCTTCTCCAGGTACAGTGCTTGTTTTTCAGCATCAGCCGAGTCATACCCCACTGATAAAGCTAGACATTGATGAAAATGGAAAGCAGGATTAATAAAAATTCCCGTCGCGCCTATCAAATATTTTTCGGCAGAGTTAGCATAGTCGATCGCCTTCTCATAATCTGAATACCAGTTGGCTAAAGACAATTTACAGGCTAATTCTATAAATACTGTAAATAAGTCATTTTTTTCAAGGCAAGACTTAATAATTTCCTTGGCATTCGGCCATAAGGATTCATCAAGAACAGTCCAGTCCTCAACGGGTTCAATCAAATTATAAATGGTCGCTTTAACCGCATAATAATATTGCACCATGTTGGGGTCAACCTTTTTTAAGCCCGGTATAATCTTATCAATTTTTCCTGATAATTCTTTTAACGAATCAGTCCCCCAAAAAGACATAAACAAAAAGTTAATCGCACAATATCCGGCCCATTGATAGGCCCCGTTTTCCACCCCGCTATAATAACCTCTCATTAAATGCTCTTTAGAGCGATCGAGATGTTCCGTATAATGGGAAACGAAGCCTCCCCACATATTCAAAATCAATGCTTCATAACGCTTCATTTGATACTTTTCATCGTTCAATTTCAAGGCTAAATTTCCAAATTTATAGGCGGTTTCAAAATCTTGCGCTACAAAGGCAAGGGTTAACGAATAATAGATATACCCAACTGAAGAGTGAGGACTGTTCCCATAGGCGAGGGATAGCTCAATCATTTCTATGCCTAGGATGAACAGCAATCTCGACCCTAAAAAGTAAGATGGAGGGACACATTCTCTGAGGAGTACCATAGCAGCAAGTTTTTCAGGGTCTTGCATTTCAGGAAGGTCTATAAAATCTTCAATTTTCCTGGCAGCGATCGTCTCATTAGCCTGATTCACTGCTGCCATCAGTTCATCTTCTTCAGGAAACGCTTTCAACTTGATTCCCAATAGATCGAGGGTCTCCACTCCCAGATTTAAAGAGGATTCCAAATCATTTTTCATTCGATATAAAGTCACTTTATATTCATTGACTTTACATCGATCCAACAAACTATTGATATGCTCAAGGGTTTCATCAAAAGTTGATAAAGCTTCGTCCCAACTAGCCATTAAATATTCTATTTCACCTTTTTCAAGGTGATATGAAAATGTCCGTTGATAGTCTTCCTCCCAGCTATTAGAGGGGGAAAGTTTGATCGCGTTTTTTATATAGATTAATGCGGGTTCATAGGCTGAAGAGAATTTAGCTTTTCTTCCAGCGATTAGATTCAAGTTGGCTAATTGTTCTCTTTCTCCTTTATCACCCAGCAATGATTCTCCTTGGTTTAGGTGATTGACTACATCAAAAATTCGTTCTTCTAAATCATGATTTTCAAAACTTTTTAACAGAAGGCGACCAATTTTTAAGTGGATTTCTTGTTTATCTTTTTCGTCAATCAGCGAGTAAGCTGCTTGCTGCACCCGGTCATGTAGGAATTTATAATCTTGAATTAACAGGTTTTCATCTAACTCGGACGTGGGCAAGATTAACCCGGACTGAACTGCTGTGGTTAGGTCTTTAAAAACTTCCGATGGGGATTTTTCACTGATGATAGAGAGGGTGTTTAAATCGAAATCAGCGCCTACACAAGCTGCTAAACGTAAAACTTGCTGTGTAACTAAAGGCAGCTTTTTTAACTTACCAATCATCAACTCCACCACATTATCGGTAATGCCCTGAGCTTTAATGTTTGAAATAGCCCACTGCCAGCCGGGACGTTCAAAATCAAAAGTTATCAGGTTTTCGGTATGTAGGGTTTTGAGAAACTCATAAACAAAGAAAGGATTCCCTCCCGTTTTATCCACTATCAACTCGGCCAAGGGTTTTACTGAAGAGGCATCACTGCGCAAAGTCTCGGCAATTAACTGGCTAATATGCTGGCTATTTAAGGGAGTTAAGGTAATAAAATTGACAGTTGCCCCACCATTCCTTAGCCCATCAAGAGTTATCATCAATGGATGAGTGGGGGTGACTTCGTTATCTCGATAGGCTCCAATGAGAAATAGGTATTGGGTATCTGCATCCGTCATCATCAGTTCGATTAACTTGAGAGTAGCGGAGTCTGCCCACTGCAAATCGTCTAGAAAGATGACTAAAGGATGCTCTTTTGCACAAAAAGCCCGAATAAAGTTTTGAAAAACCAGATTAAAGCGATTCTGGGACTCAGCGGGGCTTAATTCCGGCACGAGTGGTTGCTTGCCTATAATCAGTTCCACTTCTGGAATCACTTCAATAATCACTTGTCCATTGGAACCCAAAGCAGCCAGGAGTTTTTCTCGCCAAAGGTTGAGTTGTGCTTCGCTTTCAGTTAATAGTTGGCGCATCAATCCCTGAAAGGCACTGACAACAGATGAGTAGGGAATATTGCGCTGAAACTGGTCAAATTTTCCGGAGATGAAATAGCCGCGCTTTTGAGTGATGGGTTTATGAACTTCGGCAACCAACACTGATTTACCAATTCCGGAATAACCCGCCACTAGCATCATTTCAGTTGTGCTTTCACTCACTCGGTCAAATGCTGTTAGCAAAGTTTCAACTTCTGAGTCTCGTCCATAAAGCTTTTGGGGAATTTGAAACTTGTCAGAAATATCCTTAGAACCGAGAGGAAAATCTGCTATAGTCCCGTTAGCTTGTAACTGAAAGAGACATTCTTCTAAATCAGCTTTGAGTCCCCAGGCACTTTGATATCGTTCCTCTGCCATTTTCGCCATCAGCTTCATGACAATATCCGAAAGGGCTTGAGGACAAGATTCTCTCCCTTTTCCGCTCTCCCCTTCTCCTCCTCCTACAAGATGAGGGGGTATTGGCTGTTTGGCGATATGACAATGCACCAGTTCCAACGCATCGGTACTTTCAAAAGGTAACTGTCCTGTCAGTAGTTCGTAGAAGGTAAAGCCGAGAGAGTAAAAGTCAGTGCGGTAATCTAAAGAACGATTCATTCGTCCCGTTTGCTCCGGTGAAATATAGGCTAAAGTGCCTTCTAAAACATTGGGATTTTTCAGGGTAGGATTTTCGCGAGTTAATTGAGTGGAGATACCAAAGTCGATGATTTTGATAATTTCTGTTTCTGGGTTAAGAACGATGTTGGCCGGATTAATATCTTTATGGATAATATTGGCCGTGTGAATCGCTCCCAATACCTCTGCTGTTTTGATGGCTAACTTGAGGAATTTATCTAGAGATAAAATAGGCCCTGTATCTCCAGAGCGATTGAATAATTGTTTTAAGGATGATGCGCCAAAATCCTCTAAGATAATTACCAAACTTCTTTGATACGGTTCTAAGGCATAAGGTTTAACCACACCCTCTATATCCAGACTGCTGGTGATTTCATATTCCTGCTTATATCGGGTTAGCTCAGAGGGCGTGGGATAGTCTTGTTTCAGAATTTTGAGAATTACTGCTTGGTGGTCTTGTTCTCGAATCCCTCGATAGACAACCGAATTGGCACTTTCATAGATTTGGGCTAAAACTTGAATTCCAGGAAATTTAATCATGTTCGGGGTTTTTACGTTGGCGGTTACTAAATCTCACGGGCGATGGTCAACGATAATGAATTAAAACTGTTTTTTATAAACTCCACTCTTTGCTTGTCATTTTCCAAAAAATTAATTATTTTATCTATTTCTATAACTACGCTGTCATTAATTAGGAATTTTCAGCGATGGGGTTGAAAAAAGGGGAGCCAGCGTTCTAAGCTTAGATACCAGTCAAAAGCGAGAACGCCGGGAATAAAAACTTTCCCTCTATAATGCCTTGCACAATTGGTGGCGTCAATCGGTCCCCTGGACTCCGAAGCGTTCATCTGACGAGATCCCTGTAGATGGTGGTGGCCCTTGCTCCAACGGGGCGAAGTCAGTCTCACCCGCTGGTTGCCTTACCTATCCTGTCGCGGGGAGCAGGCACAGAGTAAACAACGGGACTTACAATGTAACGTATCGTCGCCGCCTATGAAAGCCATGATAAATAGGGGAATATCCCTATGCCTGATGCTAATCATCCTGCTGTGGAGTCCGGGAGATGCCTTAGCTGGACCCCTAGCGGACCGTTTGCAAGCCTTTCCCGATTGGCAGAGTAAACCGGCTGTTTCTGTGGCAGAGGGAGATTTGATTTATCCCGACTGGATCAAAGGGACTTGGAATGTGACGAGTACCCTAATTGAACAGATTGCCCCCCTTGCGCCGAGTCTGGTGACTCCGGGATTTGAGAAGAATCAAGCCTATTTGAATCAGCCGGTGCAATTTCAGGTGCGATTTGTGGAGGGGTCAACACTGTATCGGCAACGATCGCGCTTAATCCCGATTCCGGTTGCTCAGAATCAGGGGGTGGTTGCCGATCGCGCCTTTAATGGGTTAAAGATTGCCCAAGCCTATTTAGGTGATCAGGCGGTAGAATCGGTTAAGGTTGACCCAGAGGATCCGAACCGCCAGATTACGGTTTTGAAGGGCGATCGCCAACTGGTATCCCTGGTAACCGGCAGAGGCAGCGAAATTCCTGCACCGGATCAGTTTATTGCCACAGAAATTACCCAGCAGATTTTTCGCCGCCAACCGCAGATTTATCTCAATGAAGTGGAAACCACCACCCACTATCAACGGGTGAAGGATGCGCCGGAGAAAATTACCGCCAATCAAATCACGGCGATTTATTTATCACCCCAGGATCCGGATTACTTTGCTGCTGGAGGCAAGGCGATCGCGCTTTATCGCTATGAATTAGAATTATCCCCGGTTGCTACAGCGAACTGATAAGCATTGGTAAAAACCCGCACCCTGAAGGGTGGGGCTATACGGACGAAGCCCGCCTGCGCGGGCTAAGGGAACTCCAAAAAATAAAACCTTCAAAAAACCCGCAGGCTCAAGCCTGGGGCTACACGGACAAAGCGGTGCCTGCGCGGGCTAAAAGAGCCTTGTTAGGTGCGATCGCATCAAAGCAAGGATGATTTATTTG
>NZ_JAMXOT010000041.1 GCF_024220515.1 Oscillatoria sp. HE19RPO | reverse complement strand
TGGAGGGGAATCAGCCAACAAATTCCTCTGCTGAAGGGTAGGGCTGTTTCCAGGAATCAGCCCCAAAATTCCCCTCCCTTGGAGGGGAATCAGCCAACAAATTCCTCTGCTGAAGGGTAGGGCTGTTTCCAGGAATCAGCTCCAAAATTCCCCTCCAAGGGAGGGGAATCAGCCAACAAATTCCCGGGCAGATAAAGCGATTGAACAATGCAAACATTAATTGGGTCGGGAGAATGAGACAGCCCTACCTTTTTAAGGGGGGTTGGAGGGATAAATCCGGATTTTTGCAACGAGGAATGCTAGGGTATTGGTCGCTTGGTGAACTAGAAACGCGATTTTTTGAAGAAAGAAATGCCTGAAGTCGTTACTACGAACATCGGATGAATATAGAAGGGAAACTTGCAGCAGAAGGGATAACATTATTGCCGCAACAGGTTCATGTTTGGCGGGTGGAACTCGATCGCAGTTCCACAGAAATCCGCCAATTTCGCGCAATGTTGTCGGAGGAGGAGCAAAAAAGGGCCGATCGCTTTCATTTTGAGCACGATCGCAGTCGGTTTATTGTGGGACGGGGGATGTTGCGATCGCTGTTGGGGAAGTATTTACAGGTGGCACCAGAAGGGATAGAATTTCACTACAGTGCCAAGGGGAAACCGATGTTGGCAAATGTTGAGCAGGGTCTGCATTTTAATCTGTCTCATTCGGGGGGATTGGCGCTGTATGCGATCGCCTCGGAACCTGTGGGAATTGATTTAGAGCAGATTCGTCCTGTATCCGATGCGGAACAGTTGGCGAAACGGTTTTTTACTCCCGCAGAAGCAGAGGCGATTTCTAGTTTACCAATGGCGCAAAAACAAGCAGCTTTTTTGAATGCTTGGACTCGCAAGGAAGCATATTTAAAGGCAACCGGCGATGGATTAGCAGGATTGGATGAAGTGGAGGTGTCTCTAATTCCGGGAATGCCTGCCAAATTAGTGGCAATTCAGGGGAATTCTGAGTTAGCATCCCGTTGGTTTATTGGGGAACTGCACCCCCATCCGGACTATGTAGCAGCAGTGGCGATCGCGGGTCAAGATTGGCAGGTATGTTATTTTAAAGATGAAAGAGGCAACCCCTTCAGGGGTTACTACAAACGTTCATAATAATACTTTAAATCTTAATCAGAGGATAACATGAATCACTCTAAACCTCGCCTTAGTCCTCGGTGGAAAAAGTTTTGGCAATTTGTTTGTCTTGCCGGTTGCGCGTTGAGTCTGATTCTCGGTGGTTATGCCATCTCTAATTATAATCAAAATTTGAGCAATTCCCTCGATAACTCTCCCCCAAATTTACCGAATCCGGTAGCAGTTAATTCCGTAAACTCCCCGGAAGCTGTCACCGTGACACCTCAAGCAGCAACCCCAAGAAATTCTCGAATACTTGCCTCAAATTGTGGCAGTCCCCAGGGAGGACCGACGGATAATCCCATTGCTGAACAATATTCTAACTCCTCCTATCCTTGGACCAATCAAATTAAATGGAACTGCGTCTATAATATCGAGGATTTTGACGGAAGGACGATGGTAGCGCGGTTTAATGCAGCGCGAGATGCCGCTGCCGCAAATGGGGGAGGAGTGGTCTATTTTCCTGCCGGAACCTATTCGTTTGAGGATAGCATTAGTCTCAAAAATGGAGTAGTTCTCCGGGGTGAAATCCCCTCAGTCACCGATGCCAAAAATTTTGAATTTAATCCCCCATCTAAGCTGCAATTTCCGAAATATGAACCTCAATTTTCCGGGGATGGCACTACCAATGATACTGCCTTCAAAACCATTACCACTACTGCCGGAGATACGGACAGTAATATTGGATTAGTCCATTTGGATATCAATCGTGCCGCCATTGCTTTGCGGGGAGATATTGATACGGGAACCAATCAAAATATTGTCATTTATGGCATTCGCAGCAACAATGTTGCCGAACCCGACCCGCGCGTTCCTGACCCTTCTTTTCAAAGTGCTTGGTTGCGTTACAGTTATCGGTTTGCCGCCAATATTAAAGTCAATGTCAAGGCTAATCTTTTAATTGCCAACAATCGGATTAATGACAATATTACCGATAACTACGACCAACCGGGTTATCAAGTCAAACCGATTAAAGGGGAAGAAATTATCACGTATCGGGAAGGCAATAAAGTCCCCTTTCACTATGGCAATCACTATGGAATTGTGGTGAATCGGGCCAAATCCGGGGGATTCCAAAAGAATGCCAATCCCCAGACAGAACCGGGACTATTTCGCCCGGGAATTACCGTCCGAGATAACTGGGTTTATCACACCATGCGGGTCGCCATTTCTGCCTCGGGAGATGGGTTAGTCATCCAAGATAATCAAGTCCGCGACGAACGGGGAAAACAATGGTGGACGGACCCGACAGGGTTAAAAGAACCCCGAGGTGCAGTCACCTTAGAAAATCGGGCCATTGATTGGTCCGGGTCCAATGTTTTGGTGGAGGGGAATCAGTATGAAGTGTATCGCCATCGCATCCGAGATACTCAATATTTGAGTGTGGATGGGGAGGGGATTTTGATTCAGGAATGTTGTGGAGGAACCGAAGTTAATGGGGCGATTATCCGCAATAATCAGGGAAATACTTATATCGGATTGTACAAAATACCCTCAATTAAAAAGGTAGAAATTGTCGGAAATCGAGTCAATGCTGAACTGACGGATATTGAGCTAATTTATGTAAATGCGGATACCAATAATGCGCCTGGGGTGATGGAAGATGTCACCATTGCTAATAATATAGTCAATGGCGGAATTTTAGCCAAAGGGACAGCGGGAGGAAAGAGAAATACCGTAGAGAATAATCAGGGAAATAACTCCGCTGCTTTGACTTATTCCTGCCATGTTGCTGCGAAGGGAAATACGGGGTTTCAGGAACCTCCTTGTTTGCCGTAAATTCCGGCTCATCAGGGAACCAAAATTGGTAAAATGGCAGAGTATCTTTTGGAGTCCACAGGAGACTGACCGTTTATACTCGTCCTTTAGCTCGGTTAATCGAGCAACTACAACGTTTGCCAGGAATTGGCCCTAAATCCGCCCAAAGACTGGCCCTTCATTTATTGAAGCGACCCGATGATGAAATTCAGGCATTGGCGAAAGCGTTAATCGATGCCAAACAACAAGTGGGATTTTGTAAAGAGTGCTTTCACTTGAGTGCAGAACCCATTTGCGAAATCTGTCGTGCACCGAATCGCGATCGCGATGTCATTTGCGTAGTGTCCGACTCGCGGGACTTAATTGCCTTAGAAAAAACCCGGGAATTTAGAGGAAAATATCATGTTCTCGGTGGGGTAATTTCGCCTATGGATGGCATTGGACCCGAACAACTGAATATCCAAGCATTAGTCCGGCGGGTGAGTCAACAACAAATCAAAGAAGTGATTATCGCCATCAGTCCCAGCGTTGAAGGAGAAACCACGACCCTTTATGTGGGACAATTACTCAAACCTTTTACGCGAGTCACGCGCATTGCCTTTGGATTGCCAATGGGAGGAGATTTGGAATATGCCGATGAAGTCACCTTAGCGCGTGCCTTGGAGGGTCGTCGAGATTTAGACTAGAATGATGCTCCCGTACCGCAGAGATGAGAAACTGGGTTTCTGTGCAAAATTTCTGCCAATCTGGAGCAAATTTGGGCGGTGAAACTCGGTTTCTTCTCCCCTTCCTCTCATCCCTCACCGGAGATTGTAAGCAACGGATGACATACTCCCCGATCCGGGTTTGAGCTAGGATAGATCGAAACTATGACGAATCAATCGCCAGAAACGCGACGATTTTTATCTCTTTCGAGCAAATCACGCCCAGCAGGTAGAGTCAATCTACCACAGGCGTTGTAATTATCAACCCAGTATTAATCCGTCATGAGTCAATTCCTCTCTCCCGTTAAAGGACCCTTGGTATTGGGTCTCATAGATCAATTCAATTCTGTCTTGCTGCCTCCCTACTTACTCGGATTTGTTCTGAGTCTGCTTGTCCTGACATTTTTTACCATATTTCTCCGGTGGGGAGTTTATCAACATTTAATTTATTTAGCCTCTCGGGTTCGGGGATTAATTTATGACCCTAATCCTACGAAAAAACCAAGAATTGTTGAGGAAATCGAAATCCGGTGCAAGGAGTCTAGTCCCGCCTTAGAACACATGAATACCGGGGCATTAATCGACCAAGTTTATAGTAGACATCTCCTCAAAAACGAACAAATCGATTATTTTTGTCGGTTTTTACCCAATCTTTTACTGTCCTTGGGTCTGTTAGGAACGTTTTTGGGAATTACCATGAACTTGGCCGAACTGAGCCAAACCATTAATGATTTTGGGGTAGGGAGTATTGATGCGTTGGTTGAACAAGTGCAACGACCCTTGCAGGGGATGGGGGTGGCGTTTATTAGTAGTTTAACCGCTGTTGCTTGTAGTGCGTTGTTGACGGTGGTTAATTTACTCAGAAATACCAGTATTGCCAAGTATCAACTCATCAGCGCGTTAGAAGATTATATTGATAATATTTATGGCCCTGCGCTCAATCGCCGATCGCCTTTAGATAAAGCCGTCGATCGCCTCGAAACCCTGTTCGGGACTTTTGTCAGTCAGTTCTCCGTCTCCGTCAAAGAAGCGGTTTCCTCCTCGTTAGGCGAAAGCGTAGACCAAATTACCGAAGGCAATAAACAAACGAATCATCTCGCTACTCAGGTTTATAATCGCCTGATGGAATCCTCCAGTTCCATGATGTCCGGTGCCACCATGTTTCGGGAGTCAGCACAAATTTTTGAAAAGAGCCAATTTGCGAATAAACTGGCGAGTTCCACAGATAATTTAGCCAATACCCAACGGGATTTAGCACGTTCCTCTTCGGTGTTAAATCAATCTACCCAGGCATTGCAACTGGCGATCGCCTCTTTGCAAACCACCAGCCAAGAAACCATTCATCTCTCCGAAGAAATCGCCGGATTAAGCAAGAATTCCGGTCAAGTTCTCAACTTAACCCAAAACAATCAAACCGCATTATCCGAAGTCGTCGGAGAAATGCAGCAAAGCGCTCAAATCTTCCATTCCGTCATCAAAACCCTAGATACCTTACAAAAGCGATTAGCAACAAGAACCGATCGCTTTGTGGATGTCCATACCGAACTTTATAAATTAGTCGAATCCCTCAAACTGTTTACCGAAGAAATGAGGGAGGGAATGCAAACTTTAGGCGATCGCCTCATCGCATCCCTCGGCGATCGGAATAGCATCAATCCCGCCGCCGACCCCGTTGCCACCCGCATCTCCAAACTCGGCAACGACCTCAATGCCGTCCAATCACAACTCACCCAAGTTGTCAAGCATTTAGAAGCAGGAGAAAAAACCGGAATGGCACCCACTCGTTTGAGTCCTCCTCCAGCCAACAATTCTAACGACCCCTTTAACCCAAAATTGGTCAACTGGGAGGAAGAAGAAAATACCGAAAAATGAATAAAAACCTGCACCCTAAAGGGTGGGGCTACACGGACGAAGCCGGAGGAGGCAGGCTAAAACAAAATCGAATGTTAACCCCCAGATTTTTATTACAAAACTTCACCAAATTCTTCCCCCAAAACCCAAATTAAAACGTCACAAATTCACCCTAATTAATGGAGAAATTGCCTCATGAGATTCATCAGGTCTAGGCGGCATGAAATGCCACCGGAATTTGATATTTGGCCCGCATTTACCGACTTAATGTCGAATGCATTTATGATTCTCAGCTTCCTGCTGCTGCTGGCGATTATCAAACCCTTAGTCTCCATTTCCACAATGCGAGAAACCGAAGAAGCCCTCCGCCAACAACTTCTGAGAACCCAAATCGACCTCACCAGCGCCCAAAACCGCGCCACCTTAGCGGAATCCCAAGTTGCCCCCTTAGTCGCCCAAAATCAAGCATTAGCCGCTCAATCCCAAACCTTACAGCAACAATTGCAACAGGAAATGGCGACCCCAAAAGCCCCTCCCATTATCGTGATTCGTGATACCGGGGCTTATCAATTTTCTTCTGGAAGTGCTCAACTTCCTGATGCCTTACAAACTTATGTCCGCAACCAATTAGTGCCTCAAATTGAAGCCAACGCTGCCGCCTATAACATCAATGTCATAGAAATTATTGGACATACCGATGGACAACCTAATAATGCCAGTTCCAGTAATTTAGACCGTTCCTTACCCCAAGTTGCTGCCGGTACAACCCAAGTTAGTCAGTTAGTTCCCGGTTCCAATGCGGATTTAGGATTAATGAGAGCTTTAGCCGTGGTGCAAATTTTACAAACCATTCAACGCACAGAAGGGAAGCTACAAGGATTACAATTTCGCCCCTATTCTGCGGCGCAATTAGTCTCTCCCACAGGAGATTTTGGGAATGTTAATCCGAACCCGGATGAAAGCAGGAGACGGATTGAAATTCGGTTTACCCGCTTAGGGGAAGAAACCAACGTGCAGTAAAAAAGCCCTGCACCCTCAAGGGTGGGGTTACAGGGACAGAGCCTCTCCTGCGCGGGCTAATTTGGAATTGGGGTTAAATTTCCGAGTCGGTTTCTTCCTCATCATCCGCGATCGCCTCCCCAGATTCCCCCTCCATCTCTGCGGCATCTGACTCCGCTTCTGACTCGGGTTCTGACTCGGGTTCTGACTCTAGGTTATCCCCCTCAACAGGTTCCCCGCCTTCTGCCTCCGATGCCTCCGGAGTGGGCAACTCCTGGGAGTCTCCCATCGGGATGGTATCAAATCCGTCCGGAATCCCTCCCTCATCTCCCCCCATTTCTGGGGTTTCCACAGGTTCGATGAGCTCATCTTGGGTTTGAACCTGTTCCGGAACCGACTCTTCTACAGGTTCCGGTTCAACTGCTTCCACGGGGATTTCACCCGGTACAGGCGCTGGGTCCGGTTTAGGTTGGGGGGCCACATTTACCGGCTTGGAGGGTTCCCCTGACGGCGAGGGGTCCTGCATTTGTTGGGGTCTACTTGCTGGGGGCTGATTAATTTGCAAGGGGGAATTTTCTCTTGGAGGTTGTCCATCCAACACTGGCGTTGAGTTTTCTTCTCCCCCAGGTCCTCCTGCATCCAATACCGGAGTGGAATTTTCTCCCGCAGGTCCTGCATCCAACACTGGCGTTGAGTTTTCTCCCGTGGGTTGGGGATTATTCAACTCCGGTTGTCGAGTTTCTACTGGAGGTGTGGGGGTCGTCCCTGGGGATGGCGCAGTGGTACAGAGTTGAGGATCATACTGAAACTCAAAGGCATACTGGTACACCGTGGGTTCACTCACGCCAGCAAAATCCATGTCTTGGACAAATTTTCGAGCAAAGCTATCGAGAATATCCTGTCCACTTCCCAGTAAGCGCCGGGGTCCATCAATAATTTGTCCGTCAGGATTGACCAAAACCCCAAACAGCGCACGCCCTTCTAACTTTTGGGGGCAAGCGTTTAAGGGATATTGGTTTTCTACAGGAATTGGGGGGTTGGTTTTGACTTCGCCGTATTGGGATTTTAAGTTCGCAACCCACTGGACATAAGCCTCGATCCCGTCCAACATGGCATTTTGGCGATCGCTCACCAACCCGGTGGGGTTCTCGGGGTTCTCCCGGTTATCTTCTCCTATGATTTTGGCCCACAGTTCGCGAACGCTATCGGGATCCGTCCCAATTTTATCGGGAACCGTCGCCCCCTCCTGCGGGCGATCGCCCGGTGTAGGAACATTCGAGGGAACCACCGCTTGAGCGCCCTCCTCAATCCCATCTTGTTCAATGTTTCTTCCGTCCGTCTGCAAATCAGCCGCACCTCCCATCTGATCCGATTGAGGGCGAGTGGCATTTGGTCCCATTCCCGGATCTACACGGGGTAATGTATCCGATAGGCTAAATCCGGGCGGTGGTGAGGGATTGGCATTGTTTGAACGGGCGATCGCCTCGGGCCCTGGGACATTTTCTAGGATAGGAAGGTCCAAAAACTCCGAGGTATCCACTGCTTCGTTCATCCCACTGAACGGCTTTTGCAGATCCCCAGAAGCGGGAAAACTCCCCTGGGGAGGGGGCGGAACATCTTGCAATCGGAATTCTTGCGGTGGCGGTGGGGGGAGTTGACGATTTTGATTTTGTTGAGCGAGTAGCCTTTGTTGCCGTTCTCGTTGCTCAATTTCTCGCTCGATTTGGGCGCGTTCTAATCTTTCTAATGCCAGCAACTGCTCGATCGCCATACTATTAGACAACCCCGAAGACTGAGGATTTGTTAACCCTTCACGAAACCCGCTGGGGGATTGATAATCCGGCAACGAAGGCAGGGGGGTTTGAAGATCGCTCAACGAGGGTGCAGGGGGAAGATCTAACGGGAGATCATATAATGGGGTACCCGGTGGCAGAGTCAGGGGTTCAAGTCCCGAATTGCCCGGGGAAGGGGGCAGAGGGGCTAATTCTGGCAACGCAGCTAAGGGTTCCGAAGAAGAGTTCAGACTGCCGGATCCGGTAGCTTGTGGCGATGAAAAATCCGGGAGGCGGCTGAGTTCTTCCGGGGTCAGGTTGACCAAATCGACCGTCGTCCAGGGATTGGGTTCATTCCCGCCGCTAAAGGGCAAGCGGTCCCAGCTTATACCAACCAGTCCGTGGATGCCCACAGAGGCCAAAACTGCCACGACGGTTGGCTGAGATAAAAGGTCAAGCAGGCTATTTTTCGGCAAAGAATAAGACATGGCAGGTAAGCTTAGGTCTAGACGGGCAGACTGCGATTGTGATGCAGCAGTTTCACACCGCCTGCCGCGTTAATTCAGACATTCGATGCCCCCATCAACCCGGATATGATAGCACTGATGACTGATATTCGTGTGCGGCAAGACAATAGAAATTGCCAGAACAGGTGAGCACTTGATGGGTACAGATCCCAATTTCGACTTAAAAGTTGCAGACTGATTCTGGAGGGAAACTCGGCGGTGCAACTTGGATAATCGCCAAGGAAAAATAAGGGAGTTTCAAATCGCGGCGATCGCCCAGTTGGCGATGAATTTTTTGGTCGGATCCCGTGACTCGTTCAATAATTTGAGTGCGATCGAGCAATCCCCGGTCCTGCAACAGGTCCCAAACGCGATCGTACACGGAACTGACTTTCATCAACACCACCACATCCGCCCAGTCTAGCGCGTTTTCCAACTCCTCGACACGATATAAGGCGGGCAGAACCGCTAACCGTTGGGACCCAATGGTTAAGGGGATTCCCAGTTCTGCCGCTGCCGCTAAGGGCGAACAAATCCCCGGAATTGACTGCACCTCAACCTCGGGATGCTGCCGTTGCAGAGTCTGGGCGAGATAAGTAAAGGTACTATAAAAACTAATATCCCCTTCCGAAACAAAGGCCACATCTTGGCCCAATTTGAGATAGTCCCAAACGCGACTGCTCGCTTGCTGCCATGCCTTCACCAGCAATGCCTCATCTCGCACAAAGGCAAACTCTAAAGGCAATTGCACCCGATCGGCATGAATCCATTGAGCAATAATCCCTGCCGCCATCCCCGGGTTACCGCTGGGTCCTACGGGGAAAGCCACCACTGGCACAGCTTGCAACTGCTTTAATCCCTTAATCGTAATCAGTTCCGGGTCTCCCGGTCCCACCCCAATTCCATATAACCTGCCAACTGGCGTCATTCCTCGTTGTCCTTCTGCAATGGGAACTCCAAAAAATAAAATAGCAATTGTAGGGTGGGCACTGCCCACATTACTTCTGTCAGTGGGCAGTGCCCACCCTACTCCTTGATTCTCTGAGCAATTCAGGTTTGCCGTTACAATCTAATCGTTAAATCTCCTTCAATCTCGTGCTATCCCCCATCCACCATGCCCTTACCGACCGTCATTTTACCGGGTTTTTTCGCTGCTGCATCGGAATATCGGGAGTTTGAACGCTTACTCAATGACCAGGGGTTTCCCGCCCGCTTAGTCCCCCTCCGGAAGAGGGATTGGGTCCCGACCATTGGCGGACGCTCGATCGCCCCGATTCTCCGCCAACTCCATGCCACTGTCCAGCAAGCCTTACAGGACTTTAACGCTGAGAAAGTTAACTTAGTCGCCCATTCTGCTGGCGGTTGGATTGCCCGGATTTACCTGGGAGAAAAGCCCTATATCATTCATGGGGATGTTGACGAATCCGCTCAGTTATGGTATGCCAATCCCTTCGTCAGTACCTTAATTACGTTAGGTAGTCCCCATATCAGTCAGGAACGGTGGACCCTCAAAAATTTGGATTTTGTCAATACCGCTTATCCTGGAGCATTTTACCCCCATGTGCGTTATGTCTGCTTGGCGGGAAAGGCGGTGTATGGGGCCCGCAAGCGGGGACAATGGTTAGCCCATAATAGCTATCGGATTACCTGTGGCATCGGGGAAACTTGGGGTGATGGGATTACCCCAATTGAAGCGGCGCATCTGGTAGGGGCGGAAAATATTATCTTAGATGGGGTGATGCATTCGCCGCGATCGCCCCAGAATTGGTACGGGTCCCCGGAAATTTTACCTCAGTGGCTCTGCTATTTAGAATAAAATTGGATTCACCATCCAGAACCCAGGGGAACCCTGATTTACTCTGCCGAAACCTTTTCCAGAGTTTCTTCCAACGCCAGAGAGGAAATTGGGACTTCCTCCACCGTGGGCAACTTTTCCACCGTCAGGCGAGACTGACTCGACCCAGAAAGTCGCTTCAAGAGCTTGGGTTTCGGGTCATGGAGGAGATAGATAATCACATCTCCCGGTTGCCATGCATCGGTTGCCGAGACCACCAAAAGCTGTTTTTCTCGTTGGATTAACAACGGAACCAACTCTCCCGAACGAATCAGCGCTTGTAAATGAGCCTTTTGAAAGGCACAGCTAGGCTCCTTGAGGACTGTTTCCCCCAATTTCACTTGCGAATCGTTGAGATATTCGTTCCAAGTCTTGAGTTGCAGTTCAGGGATAAAAGCGTGCTGAATTTTATTAGTCTTATTTCCCCCCTTATTCCCTTGCGGGTCGATGGGAAATAAGGCTAACACCCGAGGCGGGGAAAACTCCTCAGCAGTGCGTTGCGCCAAGACTCGATTCACTTCTCCATTGCTGGTCATCGCTAGGAAGGTCCCCATCGAAGCCAGTCCCGCTTCTTCGAGCACTTCCGTATCGAGGGCCGAGCTTAAAAAGACGGGTAGATCTTCTCGTTCGGCTTGCTCACAGGCTTCTGGATTGGTATCCAGAATCACCACGGATTCACCGCGTTCTTTAAAGAGTCGGGCAATTAAGCGGCTTAAGGGGTTAGAACCGACAATCACGGCACCTGTCGCGGTGGTGGACATCAGACCGAGGATTTTGGCGACAGAACGGGCGGTCAGACCTTGCAAAACCACGGTCAAAATAATTGTGAGGAAGACGAGGGCTTTGATGGAGTCTCCCCCGTTAATCCCGCGATCGGTGAGTAAAATCGCAAACAAAGAGGCGACGGAAGCCGAAACAATCCCTTTCGGGCCAATCCAGCTTACAAATAATTTCTGACGCCAGTTGAGTCCACTGTTGATGGTGCAAAGCCAAACATTAAGGGGACGCACCAGAAACATTAGAATCGCCACGGTGACTAAACTGCCCCAGCCTAGGGCGATTACACTAGCGATAGACAGATCCGCCGCTAGGAGGATAAACAACACGGAAACAGCCAAAATGGTCAGTTGACCTTTAAACCGGCGCAGTAGTCTTTCATCTGGCACATCACAAGCTCGCAAGACAATGCCTGCCACCACGGTTGCCATCAGTCCAGACTCCCCTCGGATATCTTGAGCCAGACCAAATAAGCCCCAGAGTCCAGCTAATACGACCAGATTTTTCAGGTCCTCGGATAGAAACTGGGCGCGTTTGAGGAAATAGCCCAGCATCCAACCGCCCAAAGCCCCGATCGCACTGCCAATCCCCAGGCGAATGGACAATCCGGCAATCAACCGCAGGGGGTCGGCATCGCCATTTAAAATCACATCCAAGACTAAGACGGCTAGAATTGCCCCGACTGGATCGATGAGTACCCCTTCGCCTTCGAGCAATGCGGCGACAGAACGCTCCACCTGGACCTGTTTGAGTAAGGGTCCGATGACGGTGGGTCCGGTGACGACGACTAAGGCGGCATATAGAAATGAGATGGACCAGGGAAATTCACTGAAGGCATGAGCGGCAATGCCTCCCCCAAGCAGGGTGACCAGGGTGCCAATGGTGACGAGGTTCCGCAGACTACCGGAGACTTTATCCAGTTCTTTCAGTTCGAGGTTTAGACCTCCCTCAAATAAGATTAAGGCGACGGACAGGCTAACAATGACTTCGAGTCCATCTCCTAGGAGGCTTGGATGCAGTAAGCCGAAACCATCAGGACCCAAGAGAATGCCGAACAGCAACAAAAAGACGATACCTGGAATTTTCAGGTAGTCCGCCAGAACTTGAGATCCGATCCCTGCAATGACCGTTAAGACAATCAGCAGGGTAATATCAAAAGGCATTTCCATAGGCTTGTGTGATAAGAGCGAACGAGCTTTCGGTGATTTGGCCCGATCGTCAAATGAGGATGATATGGGTTGTCCTTGAAGGGGCCAGCTTTCCACCAGGGCGATCGCACCGAATAAAACAGCGATATCCGGCTATTCAAGGGACAACGTTTGGCTCAATTCTGTTTTTAGTCACCCAGGGGGCAACCTTCTATGCTCAAAGCCGGTTCTAAAAGAGGGGAATTGATTTGAGTCGAGTTAAGGGCAACCTTCAAACCGGCAGATGGGATGGGCTTTTTGACAAGGAAAAACCCTGAGATGGGATTTTGAGTTAGATATTGACCACCAGGATATCACATCTGCTGGGGTTTCTGGCAAGGGATTAGGATCCTAGGTCAAGTTCGCCCAGGTTGGGGGGGAGCCATCACCCAAGTCTCCTGGGGTGAGTTCAACCCCACAGCGATGGCCCCCTCAGAGAGTCTAAGGGGGCAAGGGAAGCGGCTAAGGCTGAGTTTACAGGACACCCGTCGCCCAAACCCACCCTGGATCATAAAAACTCGTAATTTCCGAGTCTTTATTCTTCGGCAAAGCTGCGATCGACACTCGACAGAAAAACGGGCTCCACCCGAATGCCTAAAATCGTAGCGGGTCGCACGACCATATACTCTCCTTGAGATGTTTTGATCGGCACGTTGATAAACTCTTTTCCGTCGGAGTTGGGGACCAATACCCCTTGATACCATTTCTGGAACTCTTGAATCGTGGAAAAACGCACCTGTTCCTTGTGTCCACCCTCGATCAGGAGGGAAACGCCTATATAATCTGGGGTTCTCGGCATACGGCAAGAATTATCCTCAAAGCACCGAGATTATTATGAGCGTTCAAGGGGGCAATTTCATCGGTGTTTTTAGAAACTATCCGGACCCCCCACCTTTCCTAATTCATCTAAAACCCGCCAACTCCCCTCTCAGAGGCTCCCAAAGTCGTTCTCTTCTTTTGTTCGTAGTAACGACTTCAGTCGTTCTCTTCTTTTGTTCGTAGTAATACGGAATCCGGTTGTCAAAGGTCTGTCAAAACCCGCAGCGTCAAGCCTGGGGCTATACGGACAAAGCCCGCCTGCGCGGGCTAAAGAGTAAAACGACTTTTGAACTCCGGATTTGGTATAACGACTTCAGTCGTTCTCTTTCTTCGTTCGTAGTAACGACTTCAGTCGTTCTCTTGTCGTTGTTCGTAGTAACGACTTCAGTCGTTCCCTTTCTTCGTTCAACGTCACGAATATCGAACCCTTCTAAGCGGGCTCAAAGCGATCGCCTTACCCCAAAAAATCCCCCCAAAATCTCAGGCCAACCTTCTATCCCCTCCGAAAAGAAAAATCTGCTTTAGAATTCACCGTGGCCAACATTGCACCAAACCGATATAAAAACCACAGAAATTTTACCTTTAGCAGAGAATGAGTTTAACCCATTCCATCACCCCGGAACCTTATATTTGGTTCCCTTATCCCTTCCATTAGAATTCCTGTTCACATCAAGATTTCATAACAAAACTTTCCCCCTAGGGACAGGTAGATTTACCCAAGCTAGTAAAGGCGCTAGAATAAACCCAAAGTTCTGACCTTCTGACCTCGGAGTTGGCTTATATGGACACAACTGCCCATTCCACTACTGAATCCCTTGACAACTTACCCCGTGAGGTGAGGGTCACTCAACTCCAATATCTGATGCAAACCTTGGAAATCGCCGATCGCATCGCCACCAAAGGCTATCTGATCACGAGTTCCGAACTAGCCGACCTCATGGATGTCAATGCCAGCGCCGTCACCAGTCGCGGCGACAACTGGCCTTGGCGTAACTGGATCGTCTCCCGGGTGCGACGAGAAGGAAACCAAATTCTCTGGCAACTAGAACGAATCGATTTATTTAACGGATCCGGCGAGGATGATGGGGCCGGAGAATAACTCCGAATCAACGATTCGTGATTGGTTTCTCAGTCATTGCTCTATTGTCCGGGGTCCTTTGTTCCGGCTTTAGAGTTTAGGGTCAAGCCTCATTTTCTTTCTTTCGTTGGATCATGCCATATCCTCAACCGAAGCTCACCCTGAAGGCCCAGCCTTCGGGGAACCTCTCTCATGGCTTCCGATAAGAGAACTCCCAAAATAAAATACCCAAAAGCCCTCACCCTCAAGGGTGGGGCTATACGGACGAAGCCTGCCTACGCAGGCTGAGAGAGTAGATTAAGTTTTTAACAACCGGATTCGGGATAATTTAGTTTTGAGAATCCCTTAAACAGAGGGGAAGCCAGCCGGGGACTGCTGCTTCAGCAGTCGAATTCCTACTATTGGGGTCCATACTGTCGTCCGCGCCACTGAGTCGGGGTGTGAATTGCGGACAGAATAATTCTCAACACTGCCAGAGGGTCAGCGATTGGAGAGAGCCAAAACAACCAAGCGGCAGTTTTAGGGGCCTGGGTCCGGTCATAGGAAGGGGCGATCGCCAAATTCAAAGCAAACCGAATCCCCAGCAAAAACAAATTTAACCCGAACAGCAACCGAGACCCTTCCACCCCCAATAACAAATACCCTAACACCACCAACAGCGGCAACCCTTGCACCGCCAGCAAAAACCAAACATCACCCCAAGTTTGACCCCATGACGCTGCATCCTTGAGGTCCAAACTGCGCCCCCACTCGCGCCAAGTTTCCGCTGCCCCCTCATACATCCGCACCTTAATCACCTTCGCCCCATCCATAAACCCAACCTTAAACCCAGTCTGGGCAATATTTCGGGCCAAAGTCACGTCATCACAAAACGACTGACGAGCGCTGCTATAACCTTCCACTGCCGCCAAAACCGATCGCCGACAGAGGAAACATTGACCATTCGCCATCACCCGTTCCGCCGAACTCGCCTCAGTATTCGTGGGACCAAAGCGATACACCAGGGTCATCAATAGCGCCGGTTGTAGCACCATTTCCCCCGCCTCCTTGAGAATAAACTGCGGGGAGAAAGACACCAAATCATACCCTTTTGCCTCTGCCGCCTGCACCACTGCCGCCACCAAACCGGGGTGCGGTTGAGTATCCGCATCAATGCCTAAAAACCAGCGACTCCCGGAGGAACTGGACAGAAATCCATAATTCAAGGCCCAAGGACGGCCCACCCAATCCCCCGGCAAAGGGTCATCGGTCACTAAGCGAATCCGGGGGTCCTTTTCTGCTGCCGCCTTGACTAAATCTTGAGTACCATCGGTGGAGTTGCTATCCACAATGATGATTTCCCGCACCTCATAACTTTGGCGAGTTAATCCAGCGAGACAGGGGGAGAGGCGATCGCGTTCATTTAACGTTGGCACCACCACACTCACTGCACCATACATCTCCTGAGTTGGTGTAGTCGGTTCAATGGGAGGCTGCCGAAACGCCCCTTTAATCAGCCGAGAAAGCAGAATCGCCGTCGCAGGCAACTGCAACAGTAACAGAATGGTCGATAAAATAGAGAGTGACAAATCAGACAAAATATGGTATAGAGGCAATTCAGATAAACAGGAAGCGATCGCGAGTTACCACCGAAGGGGATATCTCGAACAATCCTTACAGGGTATCACTTTACTGCCATTCTCTCAATCAATCCAATAACTAATGACCAATGACCAATGACTAATGACTAATGACTAATGACCAATGACCAAATTCATCCCTTACAAATTATATAAATTTTTAAACCAATTAATAAATACAGTAGACCGGGGATGGGTGGGGTTAAGAATTCGCTCCATAATGGCATTATGTAATTGTCGTCCGGGGGGATGTTGCCATGCCAACCAGGTATAAATATTAGCTTTATCAATATGAGACTCAATCACTGGAGCACCTTTTGTTTGAGCTTCTTTGACCACTGATTGAGCATAGTCCCACAAAGGTTCACTCTCCTCGGGAATCAAATAGGATAAAAAAGTTTCTAACATCCCTTGCATTTTGTTATCCGGCATAATCCAGACCCCAAACTTCTTCCCATCAGACAAGATATGAATTAATCCTGATTCTGGGAGTTCATCAGGTAGACCTGGGATAATTTCCCGACAAGTTGTGTGGATACTCTGCCACCGTCCTGCTGGATTGTCATCTGCATCGACCATGATACCTAAAGCTGCTAAACCAGAAGTTTTCAATGCCGTAGAGATTTCGTCTTTATTAATTAATTTTTGCAACCCATCGTAAGATTCAATCTGAACAATTGGATTTTTAGCAGTTCCCCAATCGATGCCATTGGCTTCGATGAGGTAGGGAATAACCCGCTTATCTTGCGCGCCTTCAACGAGCAGCAGATTTTTGTGAATCGTTGCCATACCTAACGAACCTCAAATCCTCGTTCTGCTGCTACTACAATTTCCTGGTCTGTAAAGACTACACTGGTGTTTTTACCTCGTTCTATGCGGTGAATCCTAATTCCATTGTCATCGGCTGATTCCTGATTGGCAATCGTGGCGAGACTCATCCAACAATCACTATTATGGGTGGTGGCGAAAACTTGCACATTCAATCGAATCGCGGTTTTCCAAATCATTTCCCACATTTTAGAAAGCGCAGTAAAGTGAAGTCCTGTATCGATTTCATCAATTAATAAAACACCCCCTTCTGCACAGATGGTTGCTAAGGCAATGCCTAAAATCCGCCAGATACCATCTCCCATACTTCCAATCGGTATCCGGCGATCGCTATCCGAAAGACGCACCACAAATCCCCCTCGTGAGTCTGGTTGTCCATTGATTCGAGACCTCACAGACGCAATGCGTTCAATTCGCGGTTCAACAATTTTAAGGGCTTCCTGTACCAGCTTTTCTTCAGGATTTAATACAAGTTGTTCAAATAAATCAATCATCTTTTTTGTCGGTAAAGATGATGAATTTACAAATTGGGTTCTGCTTTTTAGTGTCTTAGATTTTCCTAAATCCCGCAGTCTGCGACTGGTCTCAGAATAGCGAATATAGTTAAAAGGAAGCCCCCCAGAAAATGACAAGGGAATTTTTCTTTGTTCTTTTTCTAGTCCCCAATGCCATTCAAGTTGAAACTCTATTTGATTTACCTCATCGATTAATAACCGAGGTAAATCATCAGGATAATTCAGGGGAAAACCCTCGGCGGTTTCATGCTCCCTTGACTCATTTTTAAATTGAACTAATCCTGATAAGGTTTCCGTACTATCTTCGGTGATTCCAGAAATTGAAAAAGACCGAGTGGGTTCAATTTCATGTCCATAAAATAGATGGCGAATGTCAAAAAACCGTTCCCGCTGATTCAGATCATTCTCTTCCCATTCTAAATATTCCCCTCTTCTGTTCATCACGTTGCCCAAGGCTTCGACAGTCCGGCGAGAGCAGAGCAATTCCACGGCTTCTAAGATAGAGGTTTTACCGCTGTTATTTTCCCCAACTAATAAATTGATTCTACCCAGGTTTTCTAGTTTAAAGGATTGGAATCCTCTAAAATTTTCAATTGCTATGGTTTTAAACATAAATTATGTTTAGTAAAGAATACAGACAAGCTAGAAAAAATAAGGATAAAATAGGTGATTAACCCTAAATAAAACCAACTCCCAAATCTTCCGTAAATCCACTCCTATCTCCCTTCCAAAAAAGGTGCGCTACAGCGGGACTGTAACACACCTTAAATTTTACAAGCAATGGAGGGTTATTTGGCGGCGACTTCTACGGGGGGTAGGGAGACTTGAGAGAGGGTGTTTGTTGGAAGGGGTTCGATCGCCATTTCGGTTTCTGCTGCTTCCAGAGGAGAGGCAATCCACCATAACACCACTGCCGGAACCACTCCTAGAACCATGCTGAGTAAGGTGGGAATGACGAAGCGTGAATCTAATGCCACTAAGGTGATGATGGCACCAAAGGCAAAGTTAACAATGTAGGTGATTAACGGTAATCCTAATTGTGAACGGGATAATCTAATCGGTGCTTTCCCCCAAAAGAAGGCAGCAACAGTCATGAAGATTGCGCCGGTTCCCATCCATCCGGTGAGGTTGCGGTAAGGCATTCCGAAAAAGGCTCCTTCTTCTTGGAATTGCCAGAAGGGGAATTGGGTTTGACTCATGGCAGGGTCGAGTACGAAGTCCCAGGCGGTAAGTAGGAGTGCTCCCAGTGCGATCGCCCCAATTTGTCGCACCCAAGTCGGCAGTTGAATCGATTCTAATCCCGCACGGGCTAAAACATAGCAGACGAGTCCCATATAAAACCAGGACAGGGGAATCGTAAAGGGCACTAATCCGGCAACTTTATAGCCTAAACCACTCAAATATTGATAGTGTCCGAAGGGGAAGCCGGTACTGGTCCCCAGCAGTTCACTTCCGAGGGACAGAACCACCGCAGGGACCATAAAGGTTAACCACAATCGCGTTCCCAGTTCTCTATAGGCATAAAGGGCGACTGCCACAGCCCCTAAGATGATATAGGAGACTCCCCCTCCAGCCATGCTCCATTGGAATACTTTCTGGCCGAATTCGGACAGGCTGACGATGAATTCGGGATTGGGTAATACCAGTAGCAGTCCGGCAAGTCCAAAGGCCATCGATAGGGTATGGCTAATCAGGCACAGACGTTCAGCAGTTACAAGTTGCTTCATTGGAATCTAAAATATTCTGATATTCAGAAGGCGCTTCATAATAGTTTACAAATCTTTTAGCAAAAATAGGCTTGTTACATTTTAATGAGATGCAGTCCGGTAGGGGGCAGATTTGCAGCATCAAGGTTGCTGCCTCCTAAATATAGGACAAGTCCAGAGAAAAAGCGCTAAATGTAGAGAAATTGAGTAAAATTAATCCCTTGTCTGGAAATCATCACTCTTTTATCTAGGCAGGGGTGGGGCGTCGGTGACGGATCCGGAATTAAGCCGATCGCCAAGGAAATATCCGTGGTAAACATTTTTTAGCTTACTTCACCATAGGATTGCCTGGAGAACACCGGCTGCCTGCTTGATGTGAAGTCAGCGTTGACCTGCGCGAATAGAAGTACAGTTTGAAAACAGGGGGAAACTTGTGGCGATCGCAACCACCATCGGAATCACACTCGGCGCGGCAGCATTGGTCCTGGGAACCGCTGCCGCTGCCATCGAATACCAATACCGCAAAAGACCCGGAAATCAACTGGATTTGACCCCAGGAGAGTGGCACGAAGAAGTCCTCTCCCCGGAACGCCGTCACCTGATTGGGGAACTGGAACTGATTAACCGCACCTCCACCCTAGAACTGATGGTGCCGGAAGTCCATACGGAGGTCAAACTCCTCTCTGGCAGTAGCCTAGAAGGAATCACCATCCGCACAGAAGTGATTCCCATGCACCCAGATGAAAAATCCCGGGATGATAACTATTGGTTTGGCTATATTGTCAAAATTGGCAAAAAGACTCGGATGAAAGTGGCGGTTGATATTCAGGGACCGAACCTCGATCGCCTGAAAGCCGCCTGGATTGCCGTCACTTATGTTACTTATGGACCCGAGGGCCGCATTCCCAAAACTCGTCATGTGGTGGTGCCCTTCAAATATCCAGACCCCTCGGAATCTACCAACTGGCGGAAGATTCCCGAAGCCGATTCGGAAATTTTACCGATTAAAACCCATTTATTGACCAACTTGGATGATCCGGTTGATATCGTCAAGCGGTATGTGATGCCTCATGCTCAACCCGGGGATATCGTGACCATTGGGGAAACCCCTGTAGCGATTATGCAGGACCGTTGGCATCATCCGAGTACGGTTAAGCCTGGATTTGTTGCCAAACGGCTGTGTTATTTCTTCTTGCCGACTTCCAGTTTAGCCACCGCCTGCGGATTGCAGACCTTAGTGGATATTGAGGGACCTGTGCGGGTCGCCTTGGCCTTTTTCATTGGGGCGATCGCCAAAGTCTTTGGCAAACCTGGAGTCTTTTATCAGTTGGCAGGAGAACAGGCAAGACTGATTGATGACGTTACCGGGACCCTGCCTCCCTACGATCAATTTATTGTCCTCGGTCCCGATAATCCCCAACAAGTTGTTGATACCATCAAACAACAGACCGGGTTATCTGCTGCTATCGTAGACGTGAACGATTTAAAAGCAGTTAAGATATTAGCAGCCTCCTCCGAGCTTTCTATTGATGTCCTAGAGCAATCCTTACGAAGCAATCCTGCCGGGAATGCCGATGAGCAAACCCCTGTAGTGTTGATTCGTCCGGGCCGGAAATCACAATCCTAAAACAGGGATGGATTATAACGGAGGAAGGAACAGCGCCGATCTTCTGCCTTCCTCCGTTAGGAGGGGCGATCGGGCAGGGTGAAAGATAGCCACCTGTGCTGTTCCACAAGGGTTGCAAAGCCTAGAAAGCTGTTTGCACGGTGCTGTCAAGCAATGTTGAATAAACAGTCCCTCCAAAATGACCTCACACCTGCCCCAAAATCAAACTCTGACGATCCGCCCCCTGCAATACCGCGACCTGGAAACGGTGGCAGAACTCGCTAACGCGACTGAAATTGAGGCGGGCAGTCCCAGCAGTTCTATTGAAAATGGGTCCCTGGATATTGGGACTCAAATGGATACAGTGCGCCGCTGGTATTGGCCCCTGAAGTTGCTGAGTCTGTTTCCTAATCCACTCCAAAATCGGTTGTGCGTTCGGGTCGCCCAAGACGATCGCAAAATTCGGGGTGCGATTCAGATTTCCCCGTTTAATCATACCCGCAGCACTTGGCGCGTGGACCGAGTGGTGGTTCCCCCCAGTTCGGAAAAATTGGGGATTGGGTCCCAACTGATCCGCCATTGTTTAGAGTCGATCTGGGAAGCGCGGATGTGGCTGCTAGAAGTGGATGTTAATGAAAAAGATGAACTAGCGCTGTATCGGCATAATGGGTTTCAGCCGTTGGCGCAGATGACCTATTGGGCGATCGCCCCGGAATTGTTGGAACAGTTGGCCCAACGGGAACCGGATTTGCCCAATTTGATGCCGGTGAGTAATGCCGATGCTCAACTGCTGTATCAACTGGATACTGCGGCGATGCCGCCGTTGGTGCGTCAAGTGTTCGATCGCCATATCCAGGATTTTCATACCAGTTTGGTGGGGGCCGTGGTCCAAGGTGTCCGCCAATGGCTGCATAAAATTGAAACTGTCAGTGGGTATGTGTTTGAACCCCAACGCAAAGCGGCGATCGGCTATTTTCAAGTCCGCCTCAGTCGCAATGGGTCTCAACCCCATGTGGCGGAATTAACGGTTCATCCAGCTTACACCTGGTTATATCCCGAACTGGTGGCTCAAATGGCCCGGATTGTCCAAGAATTACCGGCCCAAACCCTGCTGTTAGCCTCCGCAGACTATCAGCCAGAACGGGAAGAATATTTACAGCAAGTTGGTGCACAGCGGATTTCCCACAGCTTGCTGATGTCGCGATCGGTGTGGCACAAACTGCGCGAATCTAAGCCGGTTTCCCTGGAATTACAATTATCCGAAGTCCTGCAAGGGTTACAAGGCACTCGCAAACCCATTCCCAGCCGGATGTCTTGGCTATCCAAGCCCCCCTCTCCCTCCACGGGTTTAGGAAAACAAGAACCGTCCCAATCCTCGATGGAGGATATCGGTTCCTTGTTACCCAATGATCAATTGGATATGACCTTGGATGATGATACCCTGAGTTAGAGTCTGGGTCATTAGTCAGAATCTGGCTAATGACTCGACCACTAACCCTTGAACGTTCATGAGGATGAGTGGGGTGCATCTGAGTTAGGCAACCACCCCGCCCTACGGGCACCCCTCCACAGGAGGGGAATTTTCCCCATTCCCCTCCTGTGGAGGGGTGGCAGGCGAAGCCTGACGGGGTGGTGAAGGCTGGGTCGGGGTAGGGGTTGGCTCAACACTCGCAACAGCGAGATGCACCCCATGAATGAACCCTCAAGTTTGTCAGGTTTTAAGAGGGAATGACACAAAAAATTTCAGCACTTGGATTAGATATTGGTCACAAACGGATTGGCGTCGCCGGTTGCGATGGAACAGGCTTAATTGCCACAGGAATTACCACCATTCAAGGGAAATCCTTTGCCGATACTCTCCGCCAACTTCAGGCAATAATTGAAGAAAGGAGAGTGGAGGTGTTAGTGGTGGGTTTGCCTTATTCAATGGATGGTTCCATCGGCTTTCAAGCGCGCCAAGTCCAGAAATTTAGCAAACGTCTCTCGGCAGCCCTCAATTTACCCATTGAGTTTGTAGATGAGCGCCTCACTTCCTATTATGCCGAGCAAATGATGATTGAACAAAATGTTTCGCCCTCGCGCAATAAAGGATTAATTGACCGGAAAGCAGCAGCTTTAATTTTGCAACAATGGTTAGAGGACCGACGGAAAACTATTAAGGCTGAAACCACCGAACAACCGAACGAGGGGTAATGGGTTAGTTTGGGATATTTGGACAGGATTGACGCATTTTTGGAGGTCCAACCCTCACTGTAGAGGCGATTCGCGAATCGCCTCTACAGTGAGGGTTCGATGTTAAACAATAGCTTAAGTTCTGTTGAAGAATTTGTGTTGCCAAATGTGGCTTTAAAGTTCTCCGCGATAGGTTGAAGCCCAACCGAAGAGTTTTCTTAAGCGTTGAGACGGGTTAAATTTAAAAACGCTTGTTTCTCCTTCCGGACGAATGTAGAACGTGCCAAAATTCTTGAGGGAAACGCTTTCGCCTTGTTTGAGGGATTCGTAGATTTCGACTAAGGTTGCATCTAATATTTCCTCGACTGCATCGGGTTCTTTCTGGACCCGTTGGGATATTTTAGCAATCAGTTCTTTTTTGTCAATCGACATTTTTGTAGATTTAGTTCCGGGGATCATCGGTTAAACTTAAAGATAAATTAAAAGATTTATCGACGATCGCCTTCGGGCAATCCTCGATTAAAGCATCCTATCACATTTCTTTTTAGACTCCTGTATGAAACGGTTATGGCATAGTCTGTTGGATTGGTTGCCCAAACTTCCCCTGCAAGTTTGGGTTTTAATTTCGGGTCGGTTATTGTCGGGAATAGGCAGTGGATTTACCTTGTTTTATGCCCCGATATATTTCGTCAATGAGGTGGGATTAACTAAAACTGCGGTTGGATTTGCTTTAGGCATCGGGTCGATCGCCGGAATTTTCGGGCGGATTGTCAGTGGTTCCTCTCTGGATTCCCCTCATTGGGGCCGCAAACGCACCTTACTAGGGGCGGCGATTATTTCGGCGATCGCCTCTGCGGTATTAGCGGTTGCCAATGGGTTTGAAATCCTGGTTTTAGGGAATATTCTCATGGGGTTTGGTATCGGCTTATATTGGCCCGCTACTGAGTCTGTGGTGGCAGATTTAACCACCGGAGGACAACGCCATGAAGCTTATGCAATGGCCCGACTTGGAGATAGTTTAGGGTTACAGGTGGGGGTAATTTGGGGCGGTTTTTTGATTTCAGTAACTGGGGAATATCGGTTACTGTTTATCATTGACTCTGCCTCATTTTTGCTGTTTTTTGGGTTAATTTGGATAGCGATTACGGAACCTCAGCGCCAGGGGGGTGCTTCTAAACCGCCGTTGCAAGGATGGATGAGTGCCTTTCGCGATCGCACCTTAATGGTGTATGCCTTGGTGAATATTATCTTTACCACCTATATCGCCCAAATTCAAACCACTCTGCCGCTATATCTGAGTGATTTTGTGGAATCCGAAGACAGCGGCAGGGGATTTTCCCCCGGAACAATTGGGGGATTATTTACCTGGCATTTAGCCCTCTGTATCTTGATGCAATTGCCCGTTTCCCGAGTCTTCAAAGACTTGCGACATTCTAAAGTTTTGGCAATTTCTGGGATTTTATGGGCAGTGGGATTTATTTTTATTGCTATTACTGGAACGATTTCTACTTCGCCTTTAGTTACAGCAACGATCGCCCTCGGGATTCTGGCGATCGCCATTGTAGTTTACAATCCTGCTGCTTCCTCTTTAGTGGCAGAAATGGCCCCCGCTTCTCTGCGGGGAGTTTATTTGTCTCTGAACTCTCAATGTTGGGCGATCGGTTATTTTATCGGCCCTCTCTTGGGGGGATGGGTATTAGATTTACCCCGTCCCCTTTCTGATGGATTATGGCCCGGATTAGTCGTCAGTGTGGGGGTTGTGATTGGGATTTTACAGGTTTTGGACCGGATGTTGGTGCAGCGAAAACGGTTGAGTGAGTCGCAAGTTTAATTAATCCGGAAACGACTGAAGTCGTTACTACAAACGGGGGATCCGGAAACGACTGAAGTCGTTACTACAAACGGGGAAATTGTTATCTTTCTTAGTTCGTAGTAACGACTTCAGTCGTTCTCTTTCTTAGTTCGTAGTAACGACTTCAGTCGTTATCTTTCTTAGTTCGTAGTAACGACTTCAGTCGTTATCTTTCTTAGTTCGTAGTAACGACTTCAGTCGTTATCTTTCTTAGTTCGTAGTAACGACTTCAGTCGTTA
>NZ_JAMXOT010000392.1 GCF_024220515.1 Oscillatoria sp. HE19RPO | reverse complement strand
GCGCAATGCTTGCGCCCCTGGGGCGCAAGCATTGCGCCCCTACACATACCTTACTTTCAGTTGCGCGTTTGGAGGATTTATATTTTGCAATCCCCTTAGTTCCTTAACCATCGCATTTGGATGATTTATTTCTTGGAAACCCCAAACTCAAAACCCCCTACTGTTTCCCAGTGACCAGAGTTTGGTTGTGGGAATGGGCCGGGATTATTAGGGTGTTCCAACAAATAAATCCTCCAAATCCCGATGGTTAAGCACCTAACTCTAACTGTATTAGCCCGCGCAGGCACCGCTTTGTCCGTGTAGCCCCAGGCTTTCTAAGCGGAACGCTCCGCGAACAGCCTGCGGGTTTTTTGGGTATTTTATTTTTTGGAGTTCCCTTATGCTAAAGTTTCCGGACAATAGCCCAACCCTTGCACAAATTGCTCGCGAAACTCCTCAATTTCACTCAAGTCAGGATGACCGTGAGAGACAACGGCAATCTGATAGCGACGCATCACCTCAATGGGAGACTGTTCGTTTTCCAAGGCCCAGAGCGCCATTTGCAAGCGGATACTCGGTTGGCCGGGGATTCCTAGTTCATTCATAAAGGCTCGAAAATCCCCATCCTGCTGCGCTTTGAGGGGGTGATTCATTTTCACCCGCACAATCCATCCATCAATTTGATGAATCACGGTGAGGAAGCGAACCGGCAGATTCTCGCTGGTGTTGAGATATTCCGCAACTCTTAGGGTTAGACTGGCATTTGCCAGGTGATAGAGGTAATCCATCTTCACCAATTTCCGTATTCTTGGACAATAATGAGTCATCTGGTTTGTCCTGTGGGTTAGTTGATTGCTTGTTGGCTTCTAAACCTAGCTCTCCCCATCCCTAGCAAAGCTTTAAAAACTATAGCCTTTGGACTTTGTAGCGCCAGGGAAATATGGCTACATGAGTTGGCTGTCAGTGCCAGGAAAGGAATCCAGATGCTTTGCGTTCTCATCGAATTTAAAAGAGACCCAACTGAAGTAGGGAAGAATAGAACCGAATTAGAGATGTGACTTTAGAGGAGGTGTCTGGGTGGGGAAAATCTGGAGATTTTGCCAACTTTGTTTATGGGTTGATCTGGTTTTATCCCATTCACCCATGCCCTCGTCATCCTGCGATCGCATAACCATCAAAGCTCTATACTCTATTGTGGAGACCGCCTGGTTTTTCTAACATGGGTAAGATCCCTCTGATGATATGGGGAAGTCTACCCAAGTTTTTAAACTTACCGAGGGATGACCTTTCTTTAAACAGTTCTTAAGCTATCCTAGGTATTTATAGCCAGTTTTCTCTAATTCCTGAACTTCCCTACTATTTAATTGATCCGATTTAAAAAATAAATATTTAATTCGCCAAACTTTACATTATAATTTTCTATCTTAGCACAGATTCAACCGAATAAATCCCTTTTTGGGATGACAAGTATGTTCCCTAACGAAATCGATTCTGAGAGCCTAACATCCCCGGTCAACGCCCTCAACGGCCCAACCTACAAGAATACCGGGGGCGATCGCACCCTATCCGGATATGACTACGACCTGCCGGAAGACCGCATCGCTCAGAATCCGGTCACCCCTCGGGATAGTTCTCGGTTGCTCGTGGTGGATTCCCCCACCCGTCACCAGCATCGGCGATTCCGAGACCTCCCCGAACTCCTAGAACCCGGTGATTTACTGGTTCTCAACAATACTCGGGTGATGCCAGCTAGACTCTACGGCTATAAATCCACAGGTACACCTGTTGAGGTCCTGCTGTTAGAAGAACAAGAGGAGAACCAGTGGTTAGGATTAGTCAAACCCGGTCGGCGTTTAAAACCCGGGGCACTGATTCAGTTTCCTGCGCCCGATCATCCAGAAGGCGAACCTCTATCAAACTCCACCTTGCAGGCTAAAGTTTTAGCCACCGATGACGCGACTGGGGGGAGAATCTTGAAATTTGAAGCGACAGCGGGGGCCTCCGTCCGGGAGTTACTGGAGTCTTATGGACAGGTGCCCTTACCGCCTTACATTACCCAATCGGTCGCTTCACCGGACCAGTATCAAACGGTTTATGCGGAAGAGTCTGGATCCGCAGCGGCACCCACGGCGGGGTTGCACTTTACGGAAGAATTGCTCGATCGCCTGGAAGCCAAGGGAATCAATCGCGCCTTTGTCACCTTGCACGTGGGAGTGGGGACCTTTCGCCCGGTGGAGGTTGAGGATGTCACCCGCCATCAAATGCATGAAGAGTGGGTGCAAGTGCCGCCGGAAACCGTGGAAAAAATCCGCGAGACGAAAGCGCGGGGGAATCGCGTGATTGCGGTGGGAACCACCGGGGTGCGATCGCTCGAAGGTGCAGCAGTCTCCGGGGAATTGCAGCCGTTTTGTGGCAAGACTGATTTATTTATCTATCCGGGATATCAGTGGCGCGTCGTTGATGGATTGATTACCAATTTTCATCTACCGCGATCGAGCTTGTTGATGTTGGTGAGTGCATTGATCGGGCGCGATCGCCTGTTGGGGTTGTATCAGGAGGCGATCGCTCAGGAGTATCGCTTTTATTCCTTTGGGGACGCGATGATTATTTTGCCTGCTGCCAAGACTGAAGTTTCAGCCTCTTAAAAAAATCAGCATCAAGCACTTGACAAATGACAATGCTTCATGCTTGATTTTTCCCCTGAACGGATAGCAAGACGCGATCGCCCGCGTCTTGACCATCAATGAACCCCAACCTTTAGGATTCTTCGTCCTCGTCATCTTCGTCAGAAGGATAGACAAAACCCGTAGAACGTCCGGTCAATACCGACTTGCCGAGGGACAGGGCTTTTTGAGCTTGCAAAGCTGCTTTGTTCTTCCAAGTCGCTTTGCGTTTATCGCGCTTGGATTTCGAGGTTTTCTTCTTGGGAACCGCCATAACCTGAATGACTCAAATTTTTGACAACCTTTCCATTTTAAGCCATAATCTTGACTCTGCGATCGCACCGCGAGTCGTTTGCTGCTTTCTGGGGTAAAAAATTTTCACACCCTACCCAGTTTTCCCCCTGGCTCCTCATCAGTGCAAATTTTCATGCTCGATCACAAACACATTGGCATACAGATTGGCTAAAACCTGTTGTCCCTGTTGGGTCAACCCTAGGTAAGGTAGGGCCTCCTGAATGTAAGGATAAACGCTTTCCCAATAAACCCGAGGATATTTGGCCCGCAAATCCCCAGGGTTCTCGTATCCCAGTTTTGCATTCATGCCTATTTCTTCAAATTCATAGAACAGGGCACTAATCTTTTTCAAATATCTGGGGTCGCTGAGTTGGCCGACTAGGGCCGCCGCCCGCACCAGTGCCGGATAAGTGCCCGTTTCCTGAGAATCCTCAACCATTGGCATGGGAAACCGCGTCAGTTCGATATTCCGCTTGAGGGCTTCAGCATCAATCAGTTTATGACCGCCAAAGCGCTCTTGAATAAATAGCTTATCGCGATCGACTCGATAGGGTGTCAAGCTGGCAGAGGTCGCCCCTTCCGGTAGAGTCACCGTTTCGCCATTGCAACCCGTGGCATAGAGTCCGGCGGTTGTTCGATCCTGTTTGCAAACCCCTTTGACATAGCCGATATCGTGGCAGACTAGAGAAATGATAAAGTGCAGCCAATCTTCACAGGAAACGCCGCCCTCACGGATGTGTTTTCCTCGCAAGATTTCTTGTCCCACTAACGTGATGTTAATGGTGTGCTCGATATTGTGGTACAAGGCATCGGTATTTGCCAGGTTCTCTAGGGCCATGTGGCCTGCCCAACCGATAATATCTGCATAGTCTGGTTTCAAACCCCCGTATGTCCTGGCATAGCCTGCTTTAAGCTGGCGCACGAAGTCATCAATCAAGATTTCCGTGGTATTAAACATATCCCCTTCTGCCTGTTATTATTTGGGCTTCGTGGCCCGGGAGGGGCCAAAAACGCTGAGTAGACCGCAAACGTTGCTCCTGTCAATCATAAAAACTCGGTTTTGTGAGCTTGAACCAGAGATAATGGTGCTGGTATTCAGCTTAACCGCTAGGAGCCGAGCACTGTAACCGAAGGGTCAGTGTCGGTAGGAATAGCGGGTGCATCGATGGGGTTCAATGCCCCTGAGACGCACAAACTTCTAATGTATTGCCGCAAAACATCGGTCTGATTGCGTTCCGTGAGTTCACAATACCTGTCCAAATGCTCCTTTTCAATATCCGAAATTCTAAGACTTATCTGTTTCATGGGTAGCAATCATGTTTATATCTGCTACAATAATGGCATGAAACTAGCCTACCAGTATAAACTACTGCCGACCTACGAGCAACGATGCCGAATGGATCGTTGGCTCGATATGTTGCGCTGCCAGTACAACTATCTGCTGGCAGAACGCTTTGACTGGTGGCTGATGAATCGCTGTCCGGTGAATGCCTGCCCGTTGGTGGTGAGTATTGTCGAACCCAGGGAACAGCCGGAATACTACGGGCAGAAGCGTTCCTTGGTTCCGCTTAGGGGATTGCAAAATATAAATCATCCAACCGTTCAACTGATGAAAGGAAGGTATGTGTAGGGGCGCAATGCTTGCGCCCCTGGGGCGCAAGCATTGC
>NZ_JAMXOT010000391.1 GCF_024220515.1 Oscillatoria sp. HE19RPO | reverse complement strand
GCGCAATGCTTGCGCCCTGGGGCGCAAGCATTGCGCCCCTACACCTACCTCCCTTCCAGTGCAACGTTTGGAGGATTTATATTTTGCAATCCCCTTATCAACGTTCTATAAAAACCCACACCCTCAAGGGTGGGGCTATACGGACGTTAGCGAAGCCATGCCCCTTGGGCTATAGCCCGCCTGCGCGGGCTAAAAGCGAAAACCGACTTTCCGAATTTGGTATTGATGACCCCCGGCGATCGGCCTTTGTCTATTGTGTAGTGATTCAGGAACAAAGCGGAGGTCAATCCGCGATCGTCATCTGAAATTCTAGGGGTACAGCAATGCTGTGCCCCTACTCTTTTAGGGAAACTCTTAACTGCCACCGATATGATATTGAGATATCATAGAGATTGAGGATGTCAGTAACAGGAGTAGGAGATGGTTGTTAATCAAGGGCTGGAATCTTCGACAATCATTGGGTTTGGGCGGATAGGTATCTGCTTTGAGGCAAGTACCTCGACTTCCTCTGGGCGTCTGTTGCAGCTTCTCCAAACTGGCTTAAGTTCCACCCCAGTTGTCCACCCCTAAATATAGATGAACCTTAATAACAAACAGCAGAAAACTTTAGAAAGGATTTTTACAGACCCGATTCCGGCCAACATTAACTGGAAAGATATTGAAAGTCTATTTAGAGCGCTTGAGGCTACGATTATCGAAGGTCAAGGCTCGCGCCTAGGGGTTAAACTAAATGATGCTAAAGCAGTGTTCCACGAACCGCATCCGCAAAAAGAAACGGACAAAGGTGCAGTGAAATCGGTTAGAGAATTTTTGGTAAAGGCAGGGATTGAGCCATGATAACTTAGGCAGATAGTAGGGGGAGATTGGCGAACACCCCTAGAGATAAATTTTAAACCTTATCTATTTGAATTAGAAAATTTTTACCAAGGAAGGGCAATGGGCTATGATGAGTTACAAGGGTTACATAGGTTCTGTGGAGGTTGATGTAGAGGCTGGGATTCTATTTGGTCGAGTTTTGAAAATTAATGATGTGGTGACATTTAAGGGGAAAACAGTTGAGGAAGCTCGTCAAGAATTTCAAAAGTCAGTGGATTTTTATTTGGATTTTTGCCAACAGTTAGGAGAATCTCCAGACCAACCTTTTACGGGGACAATTCACTATTGCACGACCCCAGAAACCCACAGGAAAATATTTATTGCGGCTAATAAAGCAGGAGAAAGCATCAATGCTTGGATGGATAAAGTTTTAGCAAAAGCTGCGGAGGAATCAATTGAAGTGTAGAGAGCGCGCGCCAGTCCCAAAATAGGAGAGCGATATCTACCAGGTAGGAGGTGAAGGGGATGCTACGGTATGAAATTATCATGTATTGGAGTCAGGAGGACGAGGCATTTATTGCGGAAGTGCCGGAATTAGCCGGTTGTGCTGCTGATGGTGCAACCTATCAGGAAGCGTTGACTCATGTAGAAGTCATTATGCAGGAGTGGATGGAGACGGCGCAGGCATTAGGACGTCCAATTCCGGAACCAAAAGGAAGGTTGCTGTTCGCTTAAAATCCAGCAATTTCTTGGGACAGATGGAAGCATCTGTCCCTTCTCAAACTGTCAGATTGAAAACACTAACCTGGAGAGTTCACCATGCTTGACGTGCGAAAAGCAGTCCTGGCTGCACAAAATTATTTTAATTCCGTGCAAGATTTGATGACTCAAAATGGCTCAGTGGATATCCAGGATTTAAGGTTGGAGGAAGTGGAAATTTCAGAAGATAAAAAATACTGGTTTATTACATTTGGATATAATTTAGCCACTCCTGAACCTAAATATGCGTTAATTCCTTCTGGAAAAAGTGATAGAAATTATAAAATTTTCAAAATCAATTCTGAAACGGGAGAAGTAGAATCGATGAAAATTCGAGAGATATAGCCAGTCTAAATGAATTTGTTATAAAGATAGCGAGCAAGATGTTTGGGCACTCCGCACACGCTACGCGGCACAGCGAAGCCCGGGCGTAGGCTTTACACACTCCTAGGGTCTCGGGGATCGGATCTCCATTGTCAGAATGATTTAGACTAGCTATAGCAGCTCCTGTATCAGTTGTATTCTCCCTTCACCCCCAACATAAGGCGGCCCAAAGGGGGAGAGGGGAGAATACAGATGTCATAAATCATTGATTGCCTGCCAATTCAACCAGACGAGGCGATCGAGACGGGCGTTACCGAGGACATTTTCTGGAGGAAGCTCCATCAGGGGACGACGACTTTCCGTATTGATTGGACCATAAATATATTGAATTTGATCGCCCTCTGGAGAATAACAAAGAACGTAATTTGTTGTGGGTCCCTCTCCAGGGGCGCAGTCAAATCGACTGGAACCGGGGGTTTGGTTGTAAGATGTCCCAACGGTTGCTCCCCCGGGTCCTGCTATGGACTCATCATAGATGGTGATCCGCATTATGCCGAGGTTGGGATTATTAGGGTCGTTGGGGTCCATTCGAGCGACTAGGATACTGTCGTCGTAGACTTCGATAACAGGATATAACATTCCTTCCGCAGAAATTTGGCTGGATTCAACCCGATAGTTGGGAAACAGGGCCTGGATGCGATCGCGGTTAAAAGGTGTATTCACTCCCACTTCACCCCATCCCGTATCCAATAGCGGGGGACTCTGATAATTTGCCATTTCCTGAGTATTCGGTGTAGGAGGATTCTCACCCGTAAAGGTTGGAGAGTCGGAATTACAGCCTAGAGTCAGAGTCATCAACACTGCGGCAACTCCCAAACCGCCCCGGATCCCGTATCTGGGAACGCTACGACGGATGAACGCTAAAAGAGATTGAGCAATTGGGGACGAGGAATCATTCATGGCAAACTTTTTCCATCGCACAAACGAAGATATCGGCTTGATTATAGCTTGATCTGGATAGAAGTGCCAAATAGGGGGACTAAACCGGGCTGGACCCTGTGTCAGTCTTGCCAATTGACGAAACCTCGGATACAACTGAGATCGTGCGCCCGTGGCAACAACAGGCGAGGGATTTATTTCCCCCATGTAGAGGCGCTTCGCGAAGCGCCTCTACATGGGTTGAAAGCGACTGAAAGTCTTATTGGAAAATGTTTTTAGTCGATTTTTAACCGCATGGGTTTCTGGATTGAGATGCCAAAGTTCTGAATACAAGGGTTCAAATGAGAGGGAATTCCCGAATGAGACAACAACGTAGGTTAACGATGGGTTTAGTGGGGTTAATGTTATGGTTGGGGTCCTGTACTGGCGTTCCGGACGAGACGGGAAACACGGAAATCAGCCAGACAACCCCGGAAACGACGGACACTATCCCTGAGAATTTCCCGACGATTGGGGTGTTTAATTCCGCCCGATTGGGAGATTTGTTGTGTTACGTTACGGTGACCAGTCGCGAAGGGAAAACCTCCGAGGTGGGTGCGAGTGCCGATTTATGCGATCGCAGTCCATCCCTGACCAACCAAACCCTCCGTTTTATCTATGATGATGCTGTCATGCCACCGGAACATTGTAACAACACCGGACTCTGTGGTGCAAATAATCGACAAAGGGTCATTTCTGATGTCGTCATGCTGGGGGAGAACTGGCAAGTGCTCAGTAATGGCACTTGGACAGTCACGGTGGGTCAGGCGGAAACCTGGGATGGTCGCAATAACACGGGAAACCTCACCTACTATGGCTGTAATGACCAAAATGATTGTCTCGCCTTAACCGAAGGCAAAATAACTTGTCGCGATGGAGTCTGTCATATAGGCTGGCAACAGGATGACTACTTTTATATCCTCTCTACCCCGATTGTGGAAGATGGGGGTGCAGGGACAACATTACGGGTTCACCAAGGTGGGGATAATTTGTTGAATGTTCCCAATATGCAACTGATTGATTCTAGTTTATAAATCCAATAGGATTTACGCATTACCTCTAAATGTTGCTGGCGATTCTCGAATCGCCTCTACATGGGGATGGGAGGGGGGATGAGATGTGGGTTTCTGGCGATTCTCGAATCGCCTCTACATGGGGATGGGAGGGGGGATGAGATGTGGGTTTCTGGCG
>NZ_JAMXOT010000040.1 GCF_024220515.1 Oscillatoria sp. HE19RPO | reverse complement strand
CCAAAAAATAAAACCTTCAAAAAACCCGCAGGCTCAAGCCTGGAGCTACACGGACAAAGCGGTGCCTGCGCGGGCTAAAAGAGCCTTGTTAGGTGCGATCGCATCAAAGCAAGGATGATTTATTTGTTGGAATCCCCTAAGATCAAGGGTGGAGAATTTCTCTGGGATTTTCTGTAATTTGTTTGAGGGGAGCAGTTTGACCGAAAACTGATGGGATCTACTTTGCTACAAGTGATGTGGAGTGGATTCCGCAAAACTCTTGTCAAGAAATTGTTTTCGGTTTGTTGCTCCAGGATTCAGTAAAATAACGAACGTCAATGGTTTTTATTCGGTGAGGTAGGGTGTGCAATATGCACAGAGGTAAAAAAGGGATTGCGATCGCACTGACAAGTTCTCTGAGTCTACTGGCGGCTGGGATGTGGTGGATGCCCCAACCCCAAGCGAAAGCCCCCCCGCTTACTTGTTCTCCCACTGCAATGGAGACGGACTCCGGGACTGGCACCGTTGGCGATCGCCCCATTTCAGAGGACAATCCCTCCGGTGATCAACCGAACTGTGCTGACTCGATGCCTGATTCTACGGATCAATGGTCGTACCCTTCCGAGTTTGCGCCGTTGTTGCAACGATACGATACCCTGTTGGCGCGGATGGAAACGGTAGAACGAAATCTGGCTAAACAACTCAATGGCAAACCCTACTGGGAAGAGGCACTCAGCTACGGTGTACAAGCATCAGAGTTGGGTAAAACCGGGAATTCCTCCGTTGAGACGTTACAAACCCTCAAATCTCTCTGGGAAAAAGCCCTGGATAATCTGCATCAAATTCCGGCTGATTCCGATTATGGCGATCGCGCAGTGGCCAAAATCGCCGAGTATCAAGCCAATTTAGAAGCCGTTTCTTACCGTCTGGAAGTGGCACAATCCGAATTTTTAATTCCCATTGCTCAACGCAGTGGCCTATCTTCCCAAGTCAAAATCACCATCTGTCACCTCACCACCAACATTTGCCGTCGGTTGCGAGGAAATGAACCGGCGCGAGATGCCGCTAGTTTGATGAAAGTGCCGATCGCCGTGGCTTTGATGAACAAAGTCACTTCGGAAAAACTTCGGTTCGATACCCCAATTTATGTCGATCGGGGTAACTTTACGGAGGATGCCTCAGAACTTCGCGTCGGTGAAAAATATCCGATCCAAACTCTTTTAAATGCGACCATTGGTCAGAGTAGTAATATCGGCCCCAATCAAATTATTGATTATTTGGGGTGGGATTACATTAATCAAGTGTTAGAAGAACGGGGTTTTAAACAGACGCGGGTTTATTCTAAATTTGTGGGCGATCGCATTTATCCTCAGAATGTGGCGATCGGCAGAAACACCACCACCAGCGATGAGCTGACTGAGATGATGATTCAAATCTATAACCGAGAACATCTCGGAGATGAAATTCTGATTCGGTCCCTGGAACGGCAATATGACCATGAACTCGGGTTTGCTGGGTTAGAAGGGGGGTTTGGTCACTGGTTAGGTGAAAAAACCGGACAAACCTCTCGCGTCCTCGGCACCACTTTAGCCATGAACCTCTTCGGCGAGACTTACATTATTACGGTGATTGACGATGGTGCCTATAGCGAACCGACCATCCGTCAGTTTATTTCTGAAATCTCGGAATATCTCTTCCGCAGTGGTCAACTGTAAGGGCCAGGGCTTGTAGCGATCGATACCCGAGGGAATATCCTACCCAATCCGGGGGTAAAAAGTCGAGTGTCTCTTTAGCCCGCGCAGGCGGGCTTCGTCCGTATAGCCCCACCCTTGAGGGTGCGGGTTTTTACAGACATATCAATACCAGATGGGATATCAGTAGCCGCTTGGGAGGCGATCCCGATAGGATGAAAAGGAAAACCTCTGACCTTAGCGATTCGACATGGTGTCCACTCCACCCCTCACTTATTCCCTTCATCACTTAAGTGTGATTTCTCGGGGATCGGGCTTTCCGATTCTCTGTTTGCATGGCCATCCTGGTCATGGGGCTTCCATGTCTGTGTTTACAGACTATTTGAGCCAAAGATTCCAAACCCTTGCTCCCGATTTACGAGGGTATGGGAACAGCCGGACCCGAGGTCGTTTTCAAATGACGGACCATCTTCGGGATATAGAAGCATTGCTCGATCGCCTGGGGGTCGATCGCTTTTTACTCTTAGGGTGGTCCCTGGGAGGGATTTTAGCAATGGAACTGGCATTGCGACACCCCGATCGCGTTACGGGATTGATGTTAGTCGCTTCTGCCGCCCGTCCCCGCAGTTCCCATCCCCCAATTAGTTGGCAAGATTTAGCATTTACCGGGGTCTCGTCGATTATTAATCGCGTCGTCCCCAGTTGGCAATGGAATATCGAAACCTTGGGCCGGCGATCGCTCTATCGTTACCTGATTCAGCAACATACTCCCCTAGCTTACCAATACCTAGCCTCTCGGGGGATGTCTGCCTATCTGCAAACCAGCCGTCCTGCCCGTCATGCACTCAATGCTGCCCTGCGAGCGGGCTACAACCGTCTCTCTGAGCTAGAACAAATCACTTGTCCTTCCTTAGTCATGGCGGGGGAAGCGGACCGCCACATTACCCCAGAGTCAAGCCGGGAAACCGCCGATCGCCTCAAAAATTCTGAGTTCATCTGCTATCCCAATACCGCTCACCTGTTTCCTTGGGAAATACCGGCGCAAGTCCTCGGGGATATCGATCGCTGGATTGAGCAACATCCCCAAGTGCTTGCACCATCGGAGTTTTCTTCCCAATAATTAGGCAGCCTCCCTGTTCAACCTAACCGCTATATGCCGGGGAGTTTCCCCGACTACCCATCTCCCCCGGCTCCTCATAAACCGTGAGATCGCTGGGTTTGCAGCGTTTGACAGCAAAGGAGATACCTTGGGCGCTTTCTTGTTCAAGGTCTTCTATATATCCGTTTTTAGCAGTTTCGGCTTCCGTTTTACTCAGGAATGGTCCAAAGTAGTAAGTACACCGAGGATTGTCTGTGGCAATCTCTACCCACCAGGCCCAGCCTAAAAGGTTAAGCAAGCTAATCAAGATTTCTTTCAATTCCTTCATATCATTCCCCTATTTACCGTTGTATGACGACGAGGTGCTATTAAGTGTTGGTTCGAGCAGACGGGTTAATTTACATTTCTTTATACTCCGTTGGATTTAATTTTTCAACAGTATTTTTCTTCAGATTTCCCATGTTGGGACGCTGGGTCCAGCGCTGACGAAAAATCTCATAAAGCGCCATGCCCGTTGCTACTGAGACATTCAGGCTGGGGATCTTTCCTTGGAGGGGGATAGAAATGAGTTCATCACAGTGACGTTGTGTCAACAAATTCAAACCTTCCCCTTCCGATCCCACAACCAAAACCGTGGGTCGGCTAAATTCGATGCTGCTCACAGCCGAAGGCGCGTTGGCGGCAGTTCCATAGATCCAAAATCCCGCATCCTTTAATTCTTCCAAGGCGCGACTGAGATTGATCACTCGGGCAACCGGAAAAAATTCTAATGCCCCCGCCGCGACTTTCATCACCGTTGAGGTGATCCCAACGGCTCGCCTTTGGGGGATCACCAGCCCCTGAGCGCCGATCGCCTCGGCAGTGCGAATCATTGCACCTAAATTGTGAGGGTCGTTAATCCCATCACCGACGAGGAGGACGGGGCGATCGGATACCTTTAAGGCATTGGCAATTAAATCCGGCAGTTCCCAATAGGTATAGGGAGAAACCTGGGCGGCCACCCCTTGATGATTTTCTCCGTGAGTGAGCAGATCCAGGCGGCGGTAATCGACTTCATCAATGACAGTTCCGGTAGCTTTCGCGGAGGCGATCGCCGTATGAAAGCGGGGATCATACCGCAATTGAGCGGTAATCCAAATCCGATGCAATTGGCGCTCTCCCTCTAAGGCACTCAACACGGTATGGCGACCGTAGATCATATCTTTGAGGTCTGTATCTGGGTCGAGGGCGGATTGAGCAGAACCCGGGGGAAAGGATTTGCGACTTTTCCCATCCTTTTTCGGGTAGGACGATCCCTGTCCACTGGCTTTTTTCGGATAGGACGATCCTTGTCCACGATCTTTTTTCGGGTAGGACGATCCCTGTCCACTGTCTTTTTTTGGATAAGATTCTCGCTTGGATCGGACTGAGGGCTTCAATTTTTCGGGTTTACCAGGCATGACAATTATGATTGGGGGTAGATGGCTTCATCCCAATGTGGTGTTGAGTCTTTTTTCCCGTGGGGGGAAGCTCAAGGGTGGGAATCGGCATGATGGTCAGGGGTGGAACTGGGTTTAAGGTTCAGTCGAGCCACCACTTTCGACGGGTTCGAGATTTAATTGGGTGAATAGGTAGATCAAGCGGTTGGGATCGGTGAGGTATAAATATCCCATCAGGCTTTCCAAGCTCGTTGCCTGTTGATAAATGGCGGCATCCACTCGTTTCGGACCTCCCGTGGCAGCATTGCGCCCGCGTTTGAGAATCTCAAGTTCGGTCGGGGTTAGGAACGGTTCGAGCGATCGCAGCATTCTCGCTTGGGTCTCCGCTCGCACTTGCGACACCACACAATTATGATAGATCTTCTGGCGTTTGGGTGGTCGTAAATACCAGGCGCGGACAAACAGTTCGTACACCGCATCTCCGAGATAGGCTAGGGCGATGGGGGATAGCTGTTGAATTTCCGGGGCCGATAATTTTTTGACCGGGAGCATCAGGGACAAGCACTCCTGGCAATCAAGGGCCGGAGTACCGGGGGGGAGATCGGCGACTAGATTGGCTTCTGGGCTTGTTGCTTCTGGGGTTGCTGTCATACTGAGCGCACCACACCACTTGAGTTAATGATTCCCGATCCCACGTCCAAACTCCCCTAACTGGATTAACTGGGTTACCATTTTATGTTTTGAATTCTTGAAAAGGGAAAATTTTACCCGGTCACGCCCTCGCCTCACATTCTAGTCCCCGGATTAGGTGGGGTAGGTCAGCCGATCGCCTGAAGTTTCCCTCTGCCCTAGGGCATAACTACCCAAGGCGATCGGGTTTAACCCGGTGAATCGTGCCGAGGGATATGGGGATTATAACATTTCGCGATCGGGTTCTTAATCGGATGGGGGAGATGGGAGATGGGGGAGATAGGGAAATGTTCGTAGTAACGACTTCAGTCGTTGCTCTCGTGTCACGGCTGAAGCCGTGACACCCATGATGGGCGGCTGAAGCGCCTGCGTGGGGACTGGAGGCTTTGTCTTCAAGGGGGCGTTACTTGGCGTTAGCCAAGTAACGCGGTAACGACTGAAGTCGTTACTACGAACAGGAGGAAACGACTGAAGTCGTTACTACAAACTTTCTCCCCCATCCTCCCCATCCTCCCCATCTCCCCAATAAAATAGCTATCCAGTTCAATTTTTGAGACTGGATAGCCATTTAGAGCGTGAAACACTCAAGTGGATTTGATTTTCTCTAGGGCAGCGTCCACCGATGGCTGCAAAGAGAGAAACTGCTCTAATCGAACCAGTTTGACCGTTTGGGTCACCCGGGGATTGCTGACAATTTGCAAGGTACCTTCAGCAGTTTGAGCTTTTTTTACCAATTGCACCAGCGCACCTAAACCCGAACTGTCAACAAAATCTATTTTGGATAAATCCAAAATAATGTTCGTGGGACCCTCGTCAATACACTGACTGATCGCCTTCCGAAAGGTCGCTTCCGAAAAGGCATCGAGTAAGCCAGTGAGACGGAAGAGTTGGTAATCGTTCCCGACTTCGCGCGTGCCTCTTAGGCTAACGGTCAGGGTTAGTGGCTCAGGAATAACGCCCTCCTAGCTGCATATTGATACATTTACGCGACATTTGTCCGGCTATTGCTGGACAATGCAGCGATGGCACTATCACCAGTGAAGGTGACAGCGGCGGTATCCCGCAAAGCTTTTAGAAAGATTCCAAAAGCGCAAGATGGTTTAAGGTCGATGAGGATGATTAGGCTCGTACCCTCTTAGACTCCAGAATCCACTTGCCCTCGGCAACCAAGAGCGGAAGTCTCAAAGGTAGGTAGAAAAGTCTAAGGTCAGGCGCGAGTGGCTGCTCCATGTTCAGATCTTGTCGGATATTATATCCGATTATCCGCAGATGCCCAGCTAATCTCGGATTAAATCCTTACTCCTCAAATCGACGCTCCATTTTAAAGGCTTTATCGCCGTTTGTCAATGAGCAGCGCCTTTAGATTTTTAGATTGTAATCGCTCCGATTGCGGATTGACAAGGAATTTTACCGTTAATTGCCAGGTTTTAAATTCCACGCCCTTCTAACTGGCAGTTTTCGAGGCAGTCCGAGCTTCACCCATGGACTCAACAAACCGTTTGAAGATATAGTCCGCATCATGGGGACCCGGACTCGCTTCGGGGTGGTATTGGACTGAAAAGACCGGCAGAGACTTGTGTCGCAATCCGGCAATGGTGCGATCGTTCAGGTTTAAGTGGGTAATTTCCACCTCGCTGCCTAAAGAATCGTCACTCAAGGCAAAGCTGTGATTTTGGCTGGTAATTTCAACTTGACCTGTTAACCCTGCCGGTTGATTTAACCCGCGATGCCCAAATTTGAGCTTAAAGGTATCCGAACCGAGGGAGAGTCCCAAAATCTGGTGTCCTAAACAAATCCCAAACATGGGTTTTTCAGAACTCAGCAATTGTTTGGCGGTTTCCACCCCTTGGAGCACCGCAGCCGGGTCTCCGGGTCCATTGGAGAGAAAAATCCCATCGGGATTGTGCTTGAGGATTTCCTCGGCGGAAGTGGAGGCGGGAACGACGATCACGCGACATCCATAACTGGCGAGACGGCGCAGGATATTGCGCTTAATCCCAAAATCTAGGGCAACGACGGTGAATGTTTCGCCGTTCATGCCTTGAGCTTGAGGACTGAATTCCCAATGGGGGTCGGTGGTTTCGGTCCACTCGTAAACCGTTGAGGTGGAAACTTCCGGGACGAGGTTTAAGCCCTTCATGGAGGGGGCCGCTTGCACTTGGGCTAATAATTCGGCAGGGTCGAGGATTTCGGTAGAAATTCCCCCATTCATGGCTCCCACAATGCGAATTTTGCGGGTGAGTGCCCGGGTATCGATGCCGTAAATCCCAGGAATATTGTTTTGGGTCAGGTAGTCGGGTAGGGACTGGGTGGAGCGCCAGTTGCTGGGGCGCTTGCAGATATTCCGGGCGATCGCCCCTCGGACTTGGGGACGCTGGGATTCTTCGTCGTCGGGATTCACCCCGGTATTGCCTAATTCGGGATAGGTGAACGTCACGATCTGGCCGCAGTAGCTGGGATCTGTCAATACCTCTTGATACCCTGTCATGCCGGTATTGAAAACCACTTCACCAATGGTCGTGCCAGTGGCTCCAAAGGACCAACCGCGATAGGACGTTCCATCTGCCAGTACGAGCAAGGCAGGGCGATCGGCAGAAAGAGACATAGAAACCTCACTAGCTTCAGGGGTCATTTTTCGGCAGTCAAGGGTGAGGGGTCCATTAGTCTATGAGGGACCCATCCGTTTGACTTCCGCAACATCCCATTATTCCATGAGTTGCTTTTTTAGCGCGTATCCGTTCGCCGTAATGTAAAGAAGCGATCGCAACTCACTAGCCTTCCCCCCATCCCCCACCTTGACTCACTTAAGTTCTATTTTCGGGTGAATTTCCCCCTCGGCGTCAGGGTCTGTCAATGTCTGGCCGCGCTACTTTCGCTTTCTGTGAATCAACCGGGCATAATAGACATAACCCGACTCGACTCATCTGCACCGGAGGCTGGGCATTGCCCCACTGTCCCCTGATGGGATGACCTAAATTTAGCCTTTGCCCCCTTTCCATTCCTGCTCTAACTGCCAAGAGGAAAAAGTTTCATGAAAAAAATTCTCTCTGCCCTATTTGCTGTAACCAGTCTAGGATTGATGGGACCTGCCGCCCTCACTCAGGAGCATCCCGGTTGTTTTGCCATTGATAGCAACGGCAACCTTATTGATTTAGGCGACCTCTGCCCCAATGCAACGACAGACGTCCCAGCAGGGGAGATGTCCGGAGTCTTTGAAATTCCTATCAAACGTCGTCAGGGAGGCATTCCCGTGGTCGATGTCCTCTTTAATGGCACAGAAGAATTCGAGATGCTCTTTGATACTGGGGCGAGTGCCACCTTAATCACTCCCACGATGGCCCGCAGTTTAAATGTCGTCCCCTTCGATAAAGCTCGAATTGCGACTGCGAGTTCCTCGGAGGTAGAAATGGAGGTGGGCCGGGTTTCTAAAATTCAAGTGGGAGATGCCATCCTTGAAGAACTCCTGGTCACGATCGCCCCCCCAGAAGTTGAGGGAGGTCTCCAAGGCATGGGTCTCTTAGGACAAAACTTTTTCGGCAGTTACGATATCACCATCAAGGAAAATAACATTGAATTGCGAACTCGCGCCGCTGCTACTCAAAATTGAGGCTTGAGTGAAATTCAACCCCAGACCCCAAGGACAAGAAACCGGGTTTCTCCCCTAGATTTGCTGCCAATTGCCACAATTTTTTGAAGAAACCCGGTTTCTAACCTTTTTGAAGGGGGACAAAAAACCGGGTTTCTTGCCCAGATTTACTGCCAATTGCCACAATTTTTCTGAAGAAACCCGGTTCCTAACCTTCTGCTGTCTTACTGCTTCAGAAATGCTACCAATTGCTCTAATTTTGTCCAAGCTGCACCGGAGGCAAGAATTTCTTTAGCTAAGGCGATGCCCTGAATATGGTCTCCCACGGGGATATTGCCGCTGACTTGTAGGGCTAAAGCAGCATTTAAGGCGACTACATCCTGTTGCGCTTGAGTCCCTCCGCCTTGCAGGACCGACTTCAAAATCTGGGCATTTTCTGCAACATCCCCACCGCGCAATGCCCCGGTGGGTGAGGGTTCCAGCCCGAGCTCTGCCGGGGCGATCGCACTGAGTTGGACCTCTCCATTGGCAAGGATGGCTAAATCATTCACTTCTGCTAACCCCGCTTCATCGAGTTTTTCCCGTCCATGCACCACGATCGCTAATTCGGTTCCCAATTGTCGTAAGGCATGGGCGATCGGCACCACTAAGTGGGGGTCACAGACGCCGATCACCTGTCCGGTGGGGCGCACGGGATTGACCAGAGGTCCCAATAAATTAAAGACGGTGCGGACTTTTAAGGTGCGGCGCAGGGGGGCCACCGCTTTCATGGCCGGATGCCAACCCGGTGCAAACAGAAAGGTGATTCCTACTTCATCTAAAGCGGCGATCGCCTGATTACCTGGTGCATTCAAATTCACACCCAAGGCTTCCAACACATCGGCAGAACCCACCTTACTTGATGCCGACCGATTTCCATGTTTGGCAACTTTCACCCCGGCTGCTGCGGCGACAAAGGCAACACAGGTGGAAATATTAAAGGTAGAAGCCCCATCGCCTCCGGTGCCACAGGTATCGATCGCCTGTTTGCGCGTTTCACTATTTGCGCCGGTTTCCATATAGGCAGACTGGGATTGCAATACTTTTGCCATCCCTGCCAGTTCCTCTGCGGAGACACTTTTGCCTTGCAGGGCGGCTAAAATGGCCCCGGATAACACTGGGGGGATTTCTTCCCTCAGCCATCCATACATGAGTTGACTGGCTTGATCCACAGTTAGGGATTGGCGATCGAGCAATTGTTGCAGTAACTCGGACCAGTTGGTGTCGGAGGGGGTGGTTACGGGGGTTTGTGCTGTTGCGGATGGAGAATCAGTCATAGTTAAATTTGGATTGCACGGCAAGCAGTTGGGGGTGCTGCTGATTTAAACCAATCGATTTTACCGCGAGAAGCAGGCGCTGAGGAGAGTTTTGGATTGGGTTTTCAGGAGTGTGCCTGGGTTGAAGGTTGAGATGTGGCTATGTTAGGATTGTCTTGTGGTTAAGATTGGCCTTTCAATTGGAGAAAAATTATGTCAGCAGTTTATCGATTCAATGCTAATAAAATTGATGGTAGTTTTTTAAAAAAAAAATTAAAGAAAAGTTTGCCGGTAAAAATATAAAAATAGTCGTTTCTGAACTCGATGAAACTGAATATTTATTAAGTTCAGAAGCCAATAAATTTAAATTAATCACTGCTATAGAAGACATTAAAAAACGTCAAAATCTAATTGAGGTGAGTTTAGAAGATTTGCTCTCAGCAGGAGAATCATGAGGGTTTTGGGACGAGAGTCTCCTCTAGGAACGGTAGAGTTTCCAGGTTAAGGCTTAAAATGAGGGATGTTCAGTACCTGGGGTGACTTGATGGATCGGCGTGACTGGCTGAATATTGCTGAATATGTTTCTCTGGCTGGTGTAGTGGTGGGGTCAGTGCTGGCGGCTATTTCTGGGCAGATAATTTATGCGGCAGTGCCGGTGACGGTTTCTTTGGGGTTGAATTTGGTGAATCGACGACGACAGATTGTGCCCTCTCGGGTGGGGGTGGAGGAAGTGAAAATTGCCCCAGAAGCGATGAAGGCGTCGATCGCCCAGGAAATGGAACCCGTGGTGGCGGCATTGCGACAACTGCGATCGCGCTCAACAGAGTTGGAGCAATCTCTCGTGGTGCTGAAAACCCAGGTACAGCGACTGCGGGGTGAGTTTCAAGCGCGCCCAGAATTGGAACAGGTGGAAAGTTTGGCGGAAGTGATTATGGCGCTACAACAGTGTTTGGAGGGAATGCCTGCGGGGAAACCGGGACAAATTCCGATCGCCGAACTGGAGAGGGAAATTGTCCAGGCGATCGCTCGAATCCCTTCTATAGTGGAAGTAGAGGTGCAACAACAGTTGCAGAAACTCGGCGAACTTCCACCGAAGCACAACCCCTAATCAGTCTGCGAAACCCCTGCCCCGCACCCTGAAGGGTGGGGCTATACGGACAAAGCCTGCCTACGCAGGCTAAGGGGATTGCAAAATATAAATCCTCCAAACGTTGAACGGGAAGGAAGGTGTAGGGGCGCAATGCGCAGGCCCCAGGGCGTATGCAATACGCCCCTACATTGACGGGGCTACTCCGTTGATCCATCACTACGAACGAAC
>NZ_JAMXOT010000390.1 GCF_024220515.1 Oscillatoria sp. HE19RPO | reverse complement strand
AACAAATAAATCATCCTTGCTTTGATGCGATCGCACCTAACAAGGCTCTTTTAGCCCGCGCAGGCACCGCTTTGTCCTGTGAGCCTCCAGGCTTGAGCCTGCGGGTTTTTTGAAGGTTTTATTTTTTGGAGTTCCCTTATAGAAATTGTTTGAGCCAGGACTGTTGAATTATTCCATAATTTTCCATATTTTCCTATCCGTTACCTCCAGCTATTATAGATAACAAAGCAATCACTATAATATCTTTAAGTAAGTGGTGTTTAGTGCGGTCAACTCTTGGATCGGGTAGATCATCAAAATAATTCGGGAGCATCTCAATTTGGACAAGAGACCACACCCCCCAACCCCCTTCCCACCGGAGAGGTGGGGAGAGGTTTGGGGAGAGGTCAGAGCGGTTTTTAGGCAAAATTTAGAGGCTCCCAATAATTCAAAAAACCCCCTTTTAGTTCTTGCATAGAAATAGGTTGAGGCTGGGTTTTTATGGTTTTTAATTTAGCGCTCGCGACAACGGGTTAAAATCCTTTAGTCATAGAGTATTCATTCCTATTTTCTACTGAGAAAAGAGAGTTATTATAGAATCTCTCGGACAAACCGTTCAAATATAATACTGCACCTTCTTTTTGGTGTCTGTTAGATTTGATACCACATTAGATGCGCTGACCCGGCTTCCTCAGTCTGTATCTAAAATCCTTCGCTTATGCTGCGCTGACCTTAATGGGGACTTCTCACTAAGTATTTCTGCTTGGTTATTAACTGGGATGCTCCCGTTTAAACCAGTGGTCTTTTTGAGAAGCAAACCAACCTTGGAGTGGTTCTGTTTTCTCAGAAGGGGTTCTGGATCGGGAAACAGGGGTTGGTTACACTGCGGGAGAAAAGCCCGGGAAGAGGAAAGCAGAATTCTGCATAGTCTTCTCCGGGCTTTTACTTTTGGGGGCTGTTGCTTTTAGGGCTGCATTTTCGTGGATGGAAATGAGGCCAAAAAAAATAGCGATCGCTTCTAGTGCGATCGCCGCCATAGCCTTCTGTAGAAAAGCTCAAAATTGCCGACTACACCCCTTGTGCAGCAGAGGAAGTCGCTTTTGGCGGAGAAATCGGGGTCATGCCGCGTCCCATTTCCGGAGTTTTGGCGAGCTGAATGGGCAGTGAGCCGTTTCCGTTCGGGATATAGTGCAAATTGATTTCTTGGTAATCCACCATATCGATGCCCTCTTTAGCCAACCGTTCTTGGAACTGGGCGAACAGATTGGCATACACCGTCCAGCGATTTTCCGTTTTGGTAAACGCCGTAGCGAGGACATTGATGGCCGATTGCCGGAATTCCCAAGGGAACATAAACGGTGCGGGGTCATCCAGAATCAACGGGTGTTGTTTGAACAGATCCATCAAAATCTCTTCAACTCTGGGAAGGGGAGACTCGTAACCAATTTGGAACGAAATACTCACCCCACGCACGTCATGACCCGTGTTGTTGGTAATCGTGCTGCTCCACACCGTATTGTTGGGAATGGTAATCAACTGGTTGCTGAACGAGTTGATTTTCGTACCGCCCAAGGTGATGGAATCCACAAAACCCCAGACATCGCCGATTTGGATTTCATCCCCCACATCAAAGGGTTTGTACACCATCAGCATCAAACCACTGGCTAAGTTCCCCAAGTTCGACTGCAGCGCAAAGGCAAGGACGAAACTTGCGCCCCCAACCAAGGCTAAGAGGGGGCCTAGAGCGACTTCCAGTGCCGCCAGGCCTAACAATACGCCCAAAACGATACCGCCGCGCTTGATCGTCATGCCCAGGAACTTGACCAGGATCGTAGAAACCTTTCCAGACATCGAGAGGGTACGTTCGACTATCCAACCCAGAGCTTGAGCGGTGAGGGTGGTGGCAACTACAATCCCCACAAATGTAGCGGCGCTGGTTACCCAGCGCATTCCGCCTTCATCGGACTTCGCCCAGCTCACTAAGCGCAGGGCCAGCCCTTCGCTATCGTTCAAGTCGATTTCCACCCCGCTAATCGCATGAATGTATTTGCGGTAGGATGTGGAGTCGCCGCCTTTTTTATCCAGTTCGTTTAAGACGGCTGTGAAGCGATCGATAATTGCCGTGCGCTCGTTCTGAAATTCGGTCACCGTCACCACCAGTTCATTTTTTTGTTCCGACTGAACTTCGGAGTTTTCTTCTAACTGATTGGAGGTGTTATCGATCTGTTGTTGTTGTCTCTGGAGGTTCGCGTCCCCTTCCATCCCCGTAGGACCAGCCACAAAGCTCTGTCCGGCACTATCGATTTGGGTATTCTCCAGAGTGGCGGCGAGTTGTTCGGTTTGCTGAGAATTTTGACTTTGGTTGGTGGGAGCAGAGGGGCCTTCGATCGCTTCTATTGCTTTGATCAACGCTGCCTCGGCTGCATCAAAGTTTTGGGTGGCTTCTTCTGCTTCTGGAGTGTTGGGTTCGGCTGCCTGGAGAGCTTCCCTGGCCTTTTCCACCTCCCGAACCGCCGTGTCCAGGGTATCAATCTTGACCGTCTGTTCGTTATACTCAAAGGTGCCGGGATAATACAGAGTGTCGCGATCGGCCTTGGTTGTTTTCAGCAGTTTCTTGGCTTTTTCTAGGTTTGCCGTTTCCTCCGCCTTGGCTAAAGAGGCGTTGAGGGCTTCGTCTTCCTCAAGTGCTCGTTGGATCTCCGATGATTCCTCAACCGCTGCTTGGGCGTCTTTGAGGCTTTCTTTGGCTTCTTCTATTTTTTTCGTGGCTGCCTCATACTCCGGAGTGCCTGGAGCGGCAGTTTTTTGGGCTTCTTCCGCTTCGGAAAGGGATTGTTGCGCCGATGTTAGAGCTGCAATGGCCTCTTGTTCCTTGGCGATCACCGCGTTTTGTCGCTTGATGGCGATTTCCCCATTGCTGATTTCTTGGACTTTTTGTTGCAGGATCAACAACCACGCCGCTGCCTCGACTTGGAGTTCTTCTAAGGTGAGCGGCTTGACCATCAGCGCCAGTTCGTCAACGGGAATGGAAAGATTTTTGGTGGTAATGGCTTTCTCTACGTTCGGATCTCCGGGGATAGTCTCCTCTAGGGTAGTCTCCATCACGCTCGGCTCCTCCTGGGAGCGAGCAGGGGCGATCCAACTCACCAAGGTGCAAGCAATTCCTGCTACCACCACAGATACAATACGGTAGCGAAACATTGGTTTATCCTCTCTCGACGAGTAGCCTGTGTTTGTTAGTTCTTAGATTTGTAGCTTACTCACAATTTTTACATTTGTCAATCTAAACTTTTTCGTAATTCTCGTTACGGGTTTTACCGTTGATAACGGTTATCGCCTCATCTCCAAGCGCTTCGAGGGTTTGGTTTGGCGTTGCACAGGCATGGTATGATCTAAATAAAATAATGTAGATCTTCTACCAGTTTTGGCTGTTCAGACTTTTTGGTGATAAGTTTTTCTAATCTGTTGCTGAGCGCTTAAATGTTTTTAAGTGGCTACCTCTCTAATTTATAATGACTATGATGAAAAAGCTGCTAAAAGACGTAACCGAAAGTTTTCAAAACTTCTAAATCCATAGACGGGTCGCTTTACGAGATTTATCTTGTTGTTAATTTCCTCTATGACTCCACTACTAGCATGACTAATAAAGTAATTACAAATTGTTGATATAGCCTTTCTCATGTCCATAAGGTACACCAAACCGTCGGCGGCCCAAAAAGGCAGAGGAGCTTTGAAAAGTAGCTCATCAGTCCACCGAAACGCTATAAGTGTTCCTCCATAGTATTAATAAATTCACCCTATACTTGCCGAGATTTATTTAACCATTCTTGAAAACGCTTTTCTTTCGCCTTCTGAAACATTTTGACTTGTTTCATAAATGTTTCAGAATTCCTCTTTATATTCGTAAGCTGCCTTCACAGGCTTAGATTAAGATAACAGGTTTTCTAATTCATCCCGGTCAGAATCGTTTAAAACAATTTTCTTTCTCAAAACAAGAGAAATTTATTCCTTTTTTAACCACCAGAAGATTTAGAATTTTTTTCTATTCTTCAATCAGAAGTTTCATTACATGAAATCTGTCCGTCACAATTTGAGCATTTGGGAAAATTTTTTTAATAACTTTAGGAAAGTCATGCCACATATCAACACTCACTTCTTTTACAGCTTTTCTTGCTTTAATCGGAAGTTTAGAAAGCCTTTCTATCAAACAATATTGAGTCTTTCTATCAATAACTTCTATTAGCTTTTTTTATCTAAATCACAGAGGACTGCTTTATAATTTTGATGCCCTTTATGCATCGCAATTTCATCAATACTTATCCGTTCAGCTTCGAGCCAATGCTTATCCTTTTGCTTTCTAGCAATTTGATTAAATATTCCTTCAATTTCATCATAAGATAGTCCTTCAACCGAGGCAACTTGAGCTATGCTTGATGAAGTTACTCGGCCAAAAATATTAATTTCATATCGCAAAGTATGCCTCCGCTTCCAGTCTATCCATGACAGGTTTTCCGTGAAATATTTTTGACAACAACGGCAATAAAATTGCCTGCGTGACACCAGCAAATAAGTAGATTTATTAAAACAAGAAAGGTCTCGGACTATGATCGGACGATTTTGATTAATTTCGGTGGTATAGCCCTGGCATTTGGGACAATTTGTCCCTAAATTGGTCAATTTAATGTTCAGGTAAACTTCATCTTCTCCGGTCAAAACTTTAGCAACCGTAACTTCAGGTAATCCCAGCATTAAATTCAGATAATTTTCCATAAGCCTGAGTGCCTCATTTTTTGTACAGAAAGAGTGATGGGCAATTTTTGCCCAATTTTTATAGCCTTTCTCATGTCCATAAGGTACAGCGATGGCGGCCCCAAACCGTCGGCGGCCCAGAACGGGCCGCCTTATGCTTTGAAACGTACCTCATCAGTCCACCGAAACACTATATCAGTTTAGGGCTAAAGGAATTCCTAACTAAATTTAATTATTTTTTTAGTATTTTGGGGATTTATGAGACTCCTTTGGGTCACCCTTAGAGCTATAAACCTTAACCTATATGGCTTTCAGCTCCTAATCTGGCGAGCGAGTACAGAATTAATTAGAAAAACTTATCACCAAAAAGTCTGAAGAGCCTCACATCGATAATCACTTGTCCATTATTTCCCAATGCAGATCAGAGTCTTTATTTTCCAAATCTGGATTTGGGCATCTCGTTCAGTCAGCAGTTGCAGAATTAAGGACTTGAAGGCTTGAATCAGAGACGCAAACGGAACATTGCGCTTAAATTGGTCAAATTTACCGGCAATAAAATAGCCCCGTTGTCCCCCGATCGGTTCGTGAACTTCTGCCACTCAAACGGTTTTGCCAATGCCAGAATAGCCGGAAACGAGCATGAGTTCAGTCTGGCCATTCGCCCCCCCGTTCAAAGGTGTTTAAAAGCGTCGCAATTTCTGCATTTCGTCCATAAAGTTTTTGAGGAATGGTGAGTTGTCCCGCTTTGTCTGCATGACCCGGAATGAACTGAGTAATTTTCCCAGTGGTTTGTAAGTGGATTAAACCAGTTTCCAGGTCAAATTTTAATCCGGCTGCACTTTGATAGCGGTCTTCTGCGGTTTTGGCAAGCAATTTCATAATCAAGGCAGAAATTGCTTCGGGAATATCTGGCTTGACTTGATGGGGGGGAATCGGGGTTTTGGCAATATGACTATGAACCAGTTCTAAGGGGTCGTACTGGTAAAGGGTAACCTTCCCGTTAACAGTTCCTAGAAGGTAACTCCCAGGGAATAAAAATCAGTCCGATAGTCTACACTCCGGTTCATTCTGCCCGTTTGTTCCAAAGATATATAGGCGAGAGTTCCTTCGAGTAAGTCGGGATGACTGAGGGTGGGACTTTCCCGTTCTAGGCGGGAGGCTATGCTGAAATCAATCAGTTGAATGGTTTCGGTGAGGGGATTGATAATAATATTTTGAGGTTTGATATCTTTATGAATAATCTGATGGTTGTGGAGTGCGCTCAGAGCATCTACGAGGAGAATTGCCACCTCAAGAAATTTAATCATAGAAAGAGAGTGAGAAACTATCCACTCACTTAAAGCGATCGACCCGGTATCTTTTAGGAAAAGCGCCCACCCCTTTTTATAGGTTTCTAACCCGAGGGGTTGGATCATGGTGTTGATTTGGAGGTTTTCTAAAATTTGATATTCGTGGCGCAAGCGGGTAATGTCAGCGAGGCTGGGATATTCAGATTTGAGGGTTTTGACGATCGCCTTGGACCCATCGAGCTGGTTTTGAACACGATAAATAACTGTTCTGCCTCCTGAGTGCAGGGTTTCCAGGAATTCATAGTTATTTATTCAGTTCACAGCCATTCTGATTCTCCCAGGTCTGAAATTGAGGATGAGGGTCTGATTGTGAGTGGGAAGTTGAGCGCTTCCCCGTGGCGATCGCCTTTGCTCCGCAGTCTTTAGCTACCATTACATCGGCGAGTTCAAAACCAGTTATCCCAACCCCCATCTCTACATCCCTCAAATGCTGAGACGGGCGTTTAGATTATTCAAAATCTATTTTAATCTGATCTGTCCCAAAATGATAAAAAGCCTTTTAAATGTAATAAAAATTAACCGGCCTCTGAACAAGGACTCTCGCGATTGCTAAAATCAGGCCAGTGGTCTCTAATTCCTCGTAAAAATACCTAGCAATAACCGACATCGGGGAGAATATAGACCCCAGGCAGAATTCTAAAAAGCTATCCTTTTTAAGGGGGGTTAGGGGAAGCCATCGCGAATCCTGCCAGAAGTCTATCAAAAAAAAGGGCCATTACCCCAGTTGTTTCTTCCGTTTCTTCCCTTGAGGTGATTGCATCCCTCAGTTTATCCTCCGGTTTTAGGGTTGATTTCTTGCTTGAAACTCCCTCATCAATTCCCCCTTAATCAGACTAAATTATTAATTATTCACTTCTAGCAAACCCGGGGGTGGATTGATTTCCACGCGACCGGCTGCCATGTCCACAATCGGGACAATTTCTTTCACAAATGGAATTAAAATATTGGGCTGAGATTTGCGTTTAGCGGGAGTCTCTGGGTTGTCCGAAATCTCAGGATTTTCAACCGATGCAACCGGAGGTTTAATGGCTAAAATATCATGACCGGCGGTGAGGATTTCGACCACCGTCCCAATTTCCTCTCCCGTGCGTTGGTCGATCGCCACTAATCCAATTAAATCCTGGATATAATACTCATCTTCCTCTAAATGGGGTCGATCGCCTTCAGGCACTAACATCACACAACCGCGCAACGCTTCGGCCTGATTGCGATCGCTCACCCCGGCCAATTGAACGATAAAGATTCCCTTATTTTCAATCAATCGACCGTGAACTAATTCCACAGGTTGAGGCGTGGATTGATTGGGATACTTTAACCATCGCTGTCCCGGTTCCTCAAACCGTTCAGGGAAGTCTGTGGAGGGATAGACTCGAACTTCACCATTGAGACCTTGCACGCCAATGATTTTACCAATTTCGATCCACTCGTCGGAAGGGCGTGTTTTCGGAGTTGAGGGCTGTTGTTTCATAGTTAGTTATCACGACAAAAAGAGGGAAGGATAGAGAATCCCTGCGGCGATAGCGGGCGATCGCCATCATGACAATCGCCCGCTATTAAGTTCCGCACTTCCAGAATAGAGGGCGAAAACTGCGCTAATCACTCAAGGCAGTCGCCCTCCTCTGAGGGTTAAGGATTTAAGACAATTTTAATGCAATTGTCACGCTTATGCTTAAATATTTCATACCCTTGAGGTGCTTCCTCCAAACCCATCTCATGGGTAATCACAAAGGTTGGGTCAATATCCCCATTTTGGATGCGATCGAGCAACGGTTTGAGGTATTTATGAACATGAGTTTGTCCCGTTTTCACCGTTAACCCTTTAGAAAACAACGCCCCCAAGGGAAACTTATCTACAAATCCGCCATAGACCCCGGGAATCGAGAGAGTGCCGCCTTTGCGACAAGCAACGATCGCCTGTCTTAATGCCGTCGGGCGATCGGTTTCCAACCGTAAACTTTGTTTTGCCTTATCATAAAAGGCATCTAATCCAGTCCCGTGAGCTTCTAATCCCACCGCATCAATGCAAGAATCCGGTCCAATGCCGCCAGTCATTTCTTTAAGCGCTTCCCCGGCATCGATTTCTTCATAATTAATCGTTTCCGCTTTCCCTTCTCGCGCCATTGCCAACCGTTCCGGAACCCGATCGATCGCAATCACGCGATCGGCACCTAACATATAGGCACTTCGGATCGCAAATTGTCCCACAGGACCACAACCCCAAATCGCTACCGTATCCCCCGGTTGAATGTTACAATGTTCCGCCGCTTGATAGCCCGTGGGAAAGATATCGGTGAGAAATAACACCTGTTTATCGGTCATTCCTTCCGGTATTTTCAAAGCTGCGGTATCGGCAAAGGGAACTCGCACATATTGCGCTTGACCTCCAGCATATCCGCCCAACAGATGGGAATATCCAAATAATCCTGAAGGGGTGTGACCGTAAGCCTTTTCTACTAATTTACCATCGGGGATGGAGTTATCGCATAAAGACCACAGATCGCGATTACAAAAGAAACAGTGACCGCAAGCAATAGTAAAGGGAATCACCACGCGATCGCCTTTATTCAAATTCTTCACTTCTGGACCTTTATCGACCACTTCTCCCATGAATTCATGGCCGAGAATATCTCCCTTTTGCATCGTGGGAATATATCCATCATAAAGATGTAAATCAGATCCACATATCGCCGTTGAAGTGATTTTTAAAATGGCATCTCTAGGATTTAAAATACTGGGATCAGGAACGTTTTCAACCCGTACATCGTTCTTACCATGCCAGCAGACTGCTTTCATTTTTTGAATTCTCCTAAATTTTAATCAAGGGTAATTTATATAGCGGTTCCCGCATTTAGGGTTAAGGATTAGGGTTTTTACGTTTTACATTTAGGGTGATTCTCCGGTCCCCTCCTAGGGCTGTTTCATTCTAAAATTTTCCCGACGCCGTAAGCGTTAAAAATCACAGGTTTTCGGCCTTATTTCCTAAGTTGAAACTCAGAAAAAGAGACCACCCCGTCCCTTCGGGACACCCCTCCAAGGGAGGGGAATAAGCCTGTATCCCTCGCCAGATAAAGCTTATGAACAACCTAAAAATTAATTTGTCCCGGAGAATGAAACAGCCCTAGGTCCCCTCCCCTTACGAAGGGGAGGGTTAGGGTGGGGTTCTTCCCGATTTTGCAAAGAAAATTGTCCCTACTTTATCCAGTCTTCTCCCCTGAACCCAGGGAAAGCTTGGGATTTCTACAGAGTAGAGACATCCCTCCCAAATTACCGGCTATTGGAACGAGGAGTGGCGGACCGAGTTCCAGGAGCATCGGGGTTATCCGGATTCAGGGTTTCATCAATATTCTGCTCGATTACTTTAGGAATATTTTTCCCCAAGTTGCGAATATTTTTTAAACCCGTATCCCCAATTTCTTCACTGGGGAAATCTTCAGCACTGTTTTTAATCTTCTTAACCGTGGCTGAGTCTACTTGTTCGGGATTATAGTCCGGGGTCACTAATTTAGCAGCCTGGGCGCTATTATCCGTGACGCCTCCAAATGCAAAGCCGAACAGCAAGGTGAGGGTAGCTAGACACCAGCCAATCGTGCGATTGAGGCGAATATTTTTTAGCCAAGTTCTGTTTAAATTCATAAGCTCAATTGGTTTTAATGGTTTTCAAGTTTTTGGTCAAAACTTACTTTTCATTGGAACAATAATCAGGAAATTTTGTCTCTTTCTTTAGGAATAAATCCTTATTCCAATTAGGCTTAAATTTACGAAGCGCCAGAAGGCTGACCTTCTATGGTGGCAATTTCTCCCGCTTCTGCCAGCATTTTAAAACTGCGAATATCATCGCGAATTTGCTGTTCAGCGGATTGACCCACGAGGTGAGCAAAGGCATCGGTGAGTTTGCCGCCGGGGGGTTTGTATTCGAGGACAACTTTTACTTGAGTGCCTCGGTTTCCCGGGGCGGTTTGGAAGCGGACAAATCCGGAATTTTCAATATCGGCATCTTCAACGGAAGTCCAGGCAATCAGATTATTTTTTCGGTCGGTGATAATTTCGGCATCCCATTCTAAGGTGGTATTTAAAGGGGCTTCCGTTACCCAATGCGATCGCGTCTCATCCAGAACTTTGACGGACTGGATATGCTTCATAAACAAGGGCAGATTTTCAAAATTGCGCCAGATGTGGTAAAGTTCATCTGGACTACGATTGGAGATCGTGACGGTTTGTTCAACGGAGATTTTATCCGTGCCTTGAATCGCCGACTCGACGGCAGATTTCAAACTGGTTTCAGAGGTAGCGGCACGATAGGCTAAACCACCACCGGCGATCGCGAGTAAAGCACCGCGTAAGGAAGCTTGCTGCAATCCCATTAAAACCATTGCACCGCCGCCAATCAAGGAACCCCAACGCTCAGAATCACTCATGGAGGTATTTTCAGGCGATCGCGGTTGAGAATTGGGAACCGAATCGGATGTGGATGACATAATTTTTTCCTCAAATCAATCGGAGTTGTCCGGACAAGGGACAACTCGCGAATAACAAATAAGTCTGTTGACCACTTTAGCGAGGAGGAACTCCGGTGCACTCTGCCAAAAGGGGGAAGCAACGCTCACTCGGTGGGGATAGATGAAGCAACGCTCACGCGATGGGGATAGATAATGAAGCGATCGCCCGGTGGTCACTTGATTCTGAACCCGTGGAATAAAAACTACACCTTAGAGGATTTGGCGATAGAGAAAAAGGATTTTAACGAACCAGATTAGGTTGAAATTCCCGCCTAAGCGGGAATAGAAGGAAGAACATCTCCACAGGTTGCTAGGGAGTTTAATTGGGTTCACCTAATGGTTCAGCAACCGAAGCTTTTAAGGGAAATTCCCCACAAATATGCCACCGCCTGTCCTGAAATACCAGTAAAGTCAGATGACTAGCTGAACATTCATAGTACAATTCGCGGTCTTTAAATTCCGCCCAGCCCATATTAAAATGATGCCGTCTAAGGTCTTTAAAGGCGATCGTCATGTGCGGGGAAAACGATCGCCCCTTAGATTTCGGGTCATAAATTCCCAGGGACGAGTTGAGATCTGCAGCTAACTCCGACTGAAATAACAACAATTCTGGGGTTTTCTTGACATTAATATAAACCACTCGGGGCGGAAACGAACCAAACCCCGACAGGACCATCGGCACAAGTGTCCGAACCTTGGCAAACCCTCTGAGGAACTCTTCCAGCAGTCCCTGTTTTTGCACCTCCCATTCAAAAGGGGGTTGTAGGGTCACATGGGGAGGAGACTTAAGGGCCTGACGAGTTTGGTAGTTCTCAGCAAAGTGCTGTTTGTATCCAGTGACTTCTTCCTGAATTGCCTCTGGGGGCAAAAGCGCAATAAAATATAAAGTAGGATCGGTTGAAATCATGGCATTCCTTGGGTGTCAACATACAATCGGTTTGTTCATCGGGGCCTCAAGCCTGGTGTATCCCTGGGGTAATCGCCCTAAACCGGAGAACCCTGGAGTCCTGACCCAGCTAAACTTACGATAAATCATCCGCTCAAGGATATAGAGTAACCTAATCCTCAATCACTTGGCTGAATTTTGAAAGGGATTTGCAGCGATTCGTCCAGTACAATAAGCTCAATATCCCCTGTTTTGCGCCAATCTGGAAAAATACTTAATCCAATTGACGCCGGATGACGGGCTGAAATATCAGCAAATCATGATGACTGATGCGATCGCTTTAAAAGATATGTCCCGAAGCATGACTACTGAAAGTTCTCTCGTTCCCCTCTCCGCCCTCAATCCTTTTGAATCCCTGACTCCGGAACAGATTTCCGAGTGGGCCGGATATCATTTGCAATATGTTGATTTTAAAGATGTGGTCAATGAGGAGGGACTCCATCAACTCCCGGATTTCCCTGGCTTATATTTCGTCTATTTTATCATTTATGATTCCAAGGGAAAATGGACCGAAAATTTAGTTTATATTGGCATTGCCACCACCAGTATCAGTCAGCGATGGAAGTCCAATCATCAAGTGCCAATGTTTGGAAAAATGCACAAATTGGGCATTGAAATTCTAATTAGAACTTTTACTCTCCTGCCGGGAATGGTAACTTCAGAAACCTTGCAAATGTGGGAGCAATCTTTAATTCAAAAGGTCCATCCGGTGTTTAATGAGGAGATGTAACGATTAGACTTGTTATTGCAAAATAACCGAGAGATCCCCCCAACCCCCCTTAAGAAGGGGGGCTTAGGGAACTCCAAAAAATAAAACCTTCAAAAAACCCGCAGGCTCAAGCCTGGGGCTACACGGACAAAGCGGTGCCTGCGCGGGCTAAAAGAGCCTTGTTAGGTGCGATCGCATCAAAGCAAGGATGATTTATTTGTT
>NZ_JAMXOT010000389.1 GCF_024220515.1 Oscillatoria sp. HE19RPO | reverse complement strand
GTTCGTTCGTAGATCAACAAAGTAGCCCCGTCAATGTCGGAGTAAATGCTTGCGCCCTCCGGAGGGCGCAAGCATTTACTCCGACACATAGCTTCCTTTCAGTTGAAAGTTTGGAGGATTTATATTTTGCAATCCCCTAACTTGAACAATTTTTGCCTGGAAGCACCATTCAGAGAGAATTCCAGATAAAATTTACACAATTTATTTTTACATGATGCGTTACATGGCTGAAGCCCTGTAACGAGGAAACGACTAAAGTCGTTACTACGAACTAGAGGAACGGAGTATAAAATTTTCTCACACACTCTTGACAAAATACCCACAATCTGTATAGACACAAAAATTTTGACTGCCGTCGGATAATTCAGACGAACTTATCTAAAAGAAAGCTATAAGTAGCGTTATTGAATTTTCAGAAATTCGGAAAAAATAGAGACCATTCGCTCAGAAGGGCAAAAGAACACCCCATGAAAAATCTGCCTCTTCTATTAGAGTTAAAAAACTTGGAAGACAACCGGGTTTCTTGACAATATTTTTGCTGCATGACTTACGCAGAAGTTGAGCAATTTTAGGGTGGACAGTAGCCGCCCTAAAATTGCTCAACTGAGTTAACCCTACAGATAGAGGAGGGTGGAAAATTCTCTCTATCAAGGGGCGATCGTGCCCGTCAGGGGAGAACTCGCACTAGCGGCAGATTTAATGGGAATACGACCGGCGAGATAGGCTAGACGACCGGCTTCTACCCCTTGGGCCATAGCTCTTGCCATTGCTGCGGGATTTTGGGCGAGGGCGATCGCACTATTAATCAAGACCAAATCCGCCCCCATCTCCATCGCTAGGGCCGCCTCGGAAGGGACCCCAATCCCGGCATCCACCACCACCGGCACTTGAGCATTCTCAATAATAATCGCAATATTCGCAGCGGTACTAATTCCCTGTCCGGACCCAATCGGTGACCCCAAGGGCATCACTGTAGCACAGCCCACCTCTTCTAAGCGCTTGGCTAACATCGGGTCCGCATTAATATAAGGCAACACCGCAAACCCTTCTTTGACTAATTGTTCCGCCGCTTCCAACGTCCCGACTGGGTCCGGTAACAGATATTTCGGGTCGGGAATCACCTCTAATTTGACAAAATTATTCTCCTCTTGACCCAGGAGTTTCGCCATTTCTCGACCCAATCTCGCCACCCGAATCGCTTCCTCAGCGGTTTGACATCCCGCAGTATTGGGCAACATCCAGATTTTACTCCAGTCGATCGCCTCGGCTAATCCCTGATGTCCCGGTGCATTGGTTTGGACTCGACGCACCGCCACGGTCACGATTTCACAACCACTGGCGATAATACTTTGCTGCATTTCCTCCATTGACCGATATCTGCCAGTCCCCGTCATCAACCGCGACTGGAACGATCGCCCCGCAATGGTAACCGGCTGATCTAACTGCTGTAACAAGGATTCCGGAGACGGAACAGAGGGTTTGGCCGTGGCGTAGGTGAGAGAATTCATGGGAGATCCAGTAGATTGAGCAGATGTTGTCAAAAATCGCTGATGACTAAAGTGCGGCAGCAGGGGATCGGTATTCTCCTGGAGAATCCAATCGGCAATCAAGGCAGCGGTAATCGGTGCTAGTAAAATCCCGTTGCGATAGTGTCCTGTGGCTAAGGTTAAATTGGCGATCGCACTGGGACCCAAAACCGGCCATTCATCCGGGGTCGCCGGTCGATATCCCCACCAACATTCCTGGATGGGATAATCTGCCAGAACCGGATAGAGTCGCATCGCCCGTTCTAACAAGAGTTTGATTCCCGCCGGGGTATTACCGGAAGTAAACCCCACATCCTCACTGGTGGCCCCAATAATAATCCGGCCATCCCGTCGCGGAACGATGTAGGTTTCCGGTCCAAATAAGACCCGAGTTAGAGGTGGCACCGGAGAGTTCACAGGGGCTTGTACCGAGAGCATCTGCCCTTTTTTCGGATGAACCGGAATCGGTAGAAGTTGATGACTCCAGGCCCCAGTGGCCAGGACATAATGGGCCGCGTGTAATTCTCCCTGGTTCGTCCGCAAGGCGACTGCCTGCTGTTGTCGCTGGATAATCCCTTCAATGATCACCCCCTCGCGAATCTCGACTGCCAATTCTCGGGCTGCCTTTAATAACGCATCGGCAAGGGCGCGATTATCCACTTGTCCATCTTCGGGATACCACCATCCGCCAACGACCGCCTCCCCTAAACCCGGTTGGTACAGGTCGAGGTGACATTTGTCAACCCAAGTCGCGGGAAATTCTGAATCCGTGGGGGAGGGGGTCCCCGGTGAGGGAGTTTCATAAACCGGGGCGAGGATCCCCCCGGGCCAATAGCCGGTGGAGACGCCGCTGAGGTCTTCTATTTTGCTAATCCAGTCCGGATAGAGCGATCGCGATCGCAAGCACAAATCCAGCATCGGTCCCGGGGGAACTGCCTCCGCTTGCGGGGCCAACATTCCCGCTGCCGCATAGGTGGCTCCCTCCTGGAGCGATCGCGTACAAACCGTCACCGATGCCCCACGCAGTTTCAGGTCAATGGCAATAGAGAGACCGATAATGCCACCGCCAATAATAATGATGTCGCTTGATGTCTTCATTAAAAAATTAAGGTAATTTTTTTTATAACAAGAGGGTTTTTGTCAAGTTGCAATCGGTGAAGATTAGTTTAAATTTTCCATAATATGGCACTCTGGGGTGTTTAATGAATCCGCAGAAAGCAGGATATAATTTAGACAAATGCTTTGACTAGCTATGAAAAAACTGCCCTTAAATTATTAATTCTTAATACTCAATGCCGTTTAAGCCTTAACCTTCTGCTGTCCAGACTGGATTTTCACCTTGTCCCCAGAACCCGTCATATTTTGTCAACTTTACATCACCTAAAACTTGGGTTTGACAAGCTAATCGCAGATTTTTTGAGGGAGAATGAGGAGGGAGCGATCGCCGAGTTCGGTCCCGCCAATTGGGAGCCGAAACTTCCCCTTCAATCTCCACCGCACAAGTGCCACAACTACCCAGGCCCCGACAATTAATCAATTTGGCCTTGCCATTGTACAGGTCAATCCCGTTGTCTAACAAAACC
>NZ_JAMXOT010000504.1 GCF_024220515.1 Oscillatoria sp. HE19RPO | reverse complement strand
GCAATGCTTGCGCCCCTGGGGCGCAAGCATTGCGCCCCTACATTGATCGGGCTACTCCGTTGATCTACGAACGAACGTTTTGGAGATTTTATTTTTTGGAGTTCCCTTAGTTAATTTAATAGGGTGGCGATCGCCCGATTTGCTTGGGACCCATACCCACCCCCAAATAAATTAAAATGATTCAGGATGTGATAAAGGTTATAAAGGATTTTGCGCTGTTCATATCCCGCGCTCAAGGGCCAAACTTCGTTATATCCTTGATAAAAGGCCGAAGAAAATCCCCCAAATAATTCCGTCATGGCAATATCCACTTCCCGATCGCCATAATAGGCAGCCGGGTCATAAATAGTAGGTTCCCCCCCTTGCGTCACCCCGGCATTGCCTCCCCATAAATCTCCGTGAACCAGGGAAGGTTCAGGGGTATGATTGGCTAATAATTTAGGAATTGCATCAATGAGGCGATCGCCCTCGGGAAACTGTCCCCCTTTTCGCCGCGCCAGTTGCAGTTGAAACCCAATCCGATGTTCCGCCCAAAACTCGGTCCAATCGGTACTCCAATTATTCATCTGCGGCGTCGAACCAATGGTATTATTTCGACTCCAGCCAAATTTGCCTGAACCGGAATGTTGATGCAACGCCGCCAGTTTGCGCCCCATTTCTCGGGAGACTTCAGCATCAGCACGAGAAGCCAACTCCAGCCACTCTAAAACAATATAGGCTGAATCATTGGCAATGCCAGTACAAATGGGTTTGGGGACCCGAATGGTCTGGGTGTCCCACATTTCCTGCAATCCCAACGCCTCCGCCTCAAACATCGGCAAATCCACGGCGCGATTCAGCTTGACAAAGTAGGTGCGATTGCCCCCCGTGACACGATACCCTTGATTGATGCAACCCCCTCCCACCGAACGGCGATCGCCCAGGGCAAATTTCTCTCCGGTTACCTCAGCAATCTGTTTGGCAATGTGATCCCACATGATTCCGTCCTTCTGCCTCCGTAGAATGTTCTGAAATTTGGTTTTTAAATACCTATTCTAAATTAGGAGTAGGGGCGCAATGCTTGCGCCCAAAAGAGGGCGCAAGCATTGC
>NZ_JAMXOT010000388.1 GCF_024220515.1 Oscillatoria sp. HE19RPO | reverse complement strand
AATACGCCCCTACAATCTACACACCTTGACAGGGCTAGGGTTTGAACCCCCGCCGGTTGTCGCTATGGGGTTCAAACCCCCGCCGGTTGTTGTTACTACTACCGACCGATCGCCCGTTCATCTCTCAATAGGGGTAGAGGAAAAATAGCCAAAATGAGTGGAAAAAGGCAACGGCTGATCGCCCAATTCCTGAGTAGCGTTCGGGTCTGGAATATGACTCGACCTCCAAAAGCGCGATCGCCTATTTAGTTCATAAATTCACCCTTTCGATGGATGAATCTCCCGGGCAAACGTGATGTAATTGATATGTAAGACGGAAAGATATGTAGTTTTTCCAAACAAATTTTTTAAGCTGGAGGAAACATGGCTATAACATACCAAAAACGAGCCGTTGGTACATTCCCTACTCGGACGCAAGCTGAAGGGGCATTACGGGAACTCAAAGATAGTGGCTTCCCAATGGACCGCGTGTCTGTAATTGCCAAGCAGGAAAATCGTCCCGTCTCGGATGACCTCCACGGTGAAGACCGAGGCAATAAGGCCGATGAAGGTGCAGCCGTTGGTGCAGCAACTGGTGGGGCGATCGGAACCATTACGGGTTTACTCGTGGGTTTGGGTGCACTTGCCATTCCCGGCATTGGTCCTATCATGTTAGCCGGTGCAACCGCAACCGCCTTGGCAACCACCGTAGGGGGTGCAGCGGTCGGTGCAGCAGCAGGTGGCCTAATCGGTGCTTTAGTTGGCCTGGGTATTCCTGAAGAACGCGCTAAAGTGTATAAAGAGCGCGTCGCCCGTGGTGATTACTTAGTGATTGTAGACGGGACCGAAGCAGATATCGCCCGTGCCGAGACGATTTTAAACCGGGGTGGCATCGAAGAATGGGGCGTGTATGACGCTCGCAACACCCATGATGTGCATCATCAAACCGATGTCGTTCGTCGTCAAGAAACCGTGGTTGAAAATCGCACCCCCGTGGTTGAACGCGAACGGGATGTGGTTCGTACCGATGGCGATGTCGTCTATGAGGATAATGTTGTTAAGGTCGTTGACCATACCAAGGAACAAGATATCCGCCGCTAAACTTTAGCTTTTTTCTAAGCAAAGAATGAGGCTGGAACCCTTGGCCTTGATTGAACTCAGTTTACAGGGTTCCAGCAGTCGATCTCTTGTATTCTCACAGAGAATTTTAAACAGACACTTTCAATTGGGGCGATTCAGATGTGCTAAACATAGCTCAGAAGCAGGTTTTTTAACCCCTCAAAACTGAATCACATATCTACCCTAAACGTAAAAAAATTCAGGAAAATAACCATGAAAAAGATTACTCCTTTCTTACTCGGACTCGCAGTTCTATTTGGTGCCGGTGCTTGTCAAGACTTAGAACGTACCAGCGCTGATGCTCCTATCACCCCCGAGGGAAACGTAGATGAACCGGCTCAAGTAGAAGAGACCTACGAAGATGCCCGCAGCGATACTCGCCGCGCTCAACTCGATAGCGATATTCGGGCGCGGGAACAACGAAACGACATCGCGGGTGACCCCCTAGACCGCGCAGACAGTGACCTCGCTAGTGAAGTTCGCAGCAAGCTAGAAGCGAATATCCCCCGGGGTAAGTTGTCCGTATTTGCTGAAGATGGGGTGGTTACCATCACCGGAACGGTTCCTAACCAAGAGGAATATAATTCGATCCCCGTTTTTGCCCAGGAAATTCTTGGGGTCCAAGAGGTGATACTAGAGGACGTACAAGTCGTTGATCCATTAGTAAACCCAGATCCGGATGCTGCTCAATAGAACAAGCGGGGTATCATTATCCCGATAATGATTGCCCTTCTTTAAAGAACAAGTTTAAAGAACAAGGTGCGTTAGACGTTTGTCTAACGCACCTTGTTCTTTGCTAGGGGTGAAGCGCTCCTCGCCCCTCAATTTTAAAACGGCTGTAATTGTTTATCTTTGTCTCGGGCAAATTTCAGCAACTCCTGAGCTTCTGCCGAGACAGTGGTTCCGGCTTGTACTTGCTCCAATTGGGTGATAATTTTCCGTAAGTCTCCCGAAAGTCTCCCCCAGTCGAGACTATCCTGATCGACTCTTGCCAACTGCTGCCAAGCGGCGATCGCCTCTTTTGCCCGGTTAAGAGTTTGCACGGACTCCTTTTCCGCCTGTAAGCGCGTCGCCACAATCCCGCGATTCACCTCATATTCCGCCAGTTTTTTCTGAACCTCCAAATAGTCCGGTGCATCGGGTGTCACCTGTTCCAACCGGGCGATCGCCATATCCCACAACCGCTTAATTTGCTCCCACTGCGCCGCAGAATGGGGGGGATTTTGGGAGGCGACTGCCGCTTGCATGGCAAATGCCTTCGCGGCATCGATTGTCGTCGCCGTTTTCAAACTCCCCTCTGCCGAACCCACCACCTGCTCAAAATCCCGCATTGCTGCTGTCAACTTCGGTTGCGCCATCTGACTCGCCAAGGTTCCCGGAGGAATTTCCACTAACTGATCAATTGCCGACTGCCATGCCGCGATCGCCTGCTGTTTCTGAGTCAGGTTCGTTGCCTGCTGATACTCCTGTTTCGCCGTATTCAGCGCCGTTTCCACTTCCCAAAGCTGAGTCTGAGCATTTTGTTGCTGAAACAGAGTCGCTTCCATCCGCCCGATCGCCTTCCGTGCCGACTCAAACTCATCCACCGTAAAGCGCCAACTACAACCAAACAGGGTGCAGTACCGTTCTGGATAATAGCCCAAAAACCACACCGGCAGGCGATCGAGGGATTTTTGCGCCAGCTTAACCTTGGACGTTCCCAACTCAAAATCCGCCCGACTCGTGGCATTATTCACCAGTTGATCCGCCTGTTCCACCAGAGAAATCGCTTGGCGATAGTTATGGTCCATACTGATAAAACTCGGCAACAACACCACCGGAATCGTCTTAGAAACCGGACGGCGAATCATCGGATAAGGAAGATTGAGCACCCAAATCACAGCGGCGACTCCTGCCGCCCCTACCATCATTCCTGGGATCCATTTCAGGGCGTTCAAAGGTCCCGGGGGACGATTCGCCTTCTCTGCCGCTTTTAAGGTTTCTTCATCGAACTGGGGATAAATATCACTCAGAGTTTCTCGTATTTCTGCCGCAGTCACGGGATCTCCCGATTGGAGGCAAAGTTTTTCTAAGCGCTTCAACGCCATACTCTGCTGGATTTTGCTGGCAGGATCGGTCCCACTGGATTTTTCGATTTGGGCACGGAGGATATCAAACGCGCGATCGCTCAAACGAACCATAAACAGCACCTGGGTAATGGGTTTTGGTAAGCTGGGATGGCCTGGGCGCAGCCTCTGCTCAGGAGTCCGGGGTTCCCTTGATTGAAGATAGTACGGACCTCCTTTCCATTCTGTGATTATCTCATAACTGGATTGAGACAAATCTAAATCAATCCTAAAAATCCACTGACACCGATCAAGGCAGGAGTCGCCCCGGGAAAATGTTTAGAACCGGGAATGCGATCGCCTATAATGGCCTGAATGTGTCGGAAATTACCCATTATTTCTCGTCCAGCCTCCTGCAAGAGTCCTCGGTGATCCCAGAGGGCCTCTACCGACTTCCATCAACACCGCGCTTCACCCCTTTTAACACCAAACATGGGCCTAAAACAGTATTTTGGGTTTATCTCCAAGCGCATCAGCGCCTTCTTGCAACGATCGCAACTCTTTCAACATCGCTGGATCGGCTACTTAATCGCCGTGGCAATTTATGCCACCCTCTTACTCATCCCGCTTCCAGGGTTTGAACCCAGTGCACAACCCGCCTTTGCCGTATTTGGTTTAGCCGCCTTTTCCTGGGGGACAACTCTGCTGCCTCTGCCGGTTACGGCGATCGCCCCAAAAATCAAGACTCACAATAATAGCGATCGCATACCACAAACCCTTTAGCAGATAGATAATTGAGGATATTGTGCTTCACCAGAGAAAGCGATCGTAGTGACTTGACAATTAGCCAAAAACATAGTTATGATGCCCCTAAAAGATCGGCCATCGAACTTGAGTCGGCACGCAGTAACCCACAATGGGGTTATCATTTCCCCTAGTTGGGTTGCGTTCCTTAACCCAACCTACAAGATCGGCGATCGCACTAAACTGTTATTTGGAGTAATTTTATTAAGCCGACCCAAAAGAGCGGTGATCTCGCTTCATCAAAAAAAGTGGGCATAGCAACCCATAATAATCGCACTTAACCCAAGCCGCTAGTTGTCGCGCACTCATTGATCTCATAATTAACAAGGAAGAATAAATATGATCACAAATAGTCATTTAATTTTAGGTGAAACATTTATTTCTGGAAATAGCTTAGATACTCCTCAGGTCCGTCTATCAGACGATGAAATTAACGAAAAATATAAAAAGGGAGAGATAAGAATTGTAACAGAACAAGCTCGTTATCCACTTAATAGTATAGAAGCTATGCTTGACAGTGAAAAATATATCCGAAATCCTGAATACCAACGTCGTAAAAGATGGGACAATACTCGAAAATCTCGTTTAATAGAATCATTCATAATGAATGTACCTATTCCACCTATTTTTTTGTATGAAATAGACTATTCTATTTATGAAGTAATGGATGGACAACAAAGACTGACAGCTATAGATGATTTTTATAAAGGAAAATTTGAGCTAGAAGGATTAGAGTATTGGCAGGAACTTAACGGGCGAAATTATCAAAATTTACCTGAGCAAATTCAAAAAGGTATAGATAGACGATATTTGTCTTCTATTATTTTATTGCAAGAAACAGCTAAAAGTAAAGAAGAAGCTGAATATCTCAAACAGATAGTTTTTGAAAGATTGAATAGTGGAGGAGAGAAGCTAACTGCACAAGAAACAAGAAATGCCTTACACAATGGCAAGTTTAACCGAATATGTATAAAACTTTCTAAAAATGACCCTTTCCGTAAAATGTGGAAGTTACCCTTAGAAAGTGAAGGGGAAGAAAAGTTACTTGAAAGTGAATCTTATCGCAAAATGGAAGATGTAGAATTAGTTTTGCGATTCTTTGCTTATCGTCATATAGAGAATTTAAAATCTCCAGTGGATAAATTTTTAGATGAATATTTAAAACAAGCAAATAACTATTCAGATGAAACGATTGAAAAACTTGAAAATATTTTCCAAGAAACTATTCAGTTGATTTATTCTATATTAGGAGATTCAGCTTTCATACCTCCAAAAGAACGGCGTGATAGCAAAACACCATTAAAAACTATTTATGATCCAATGATGCAGGTATTTGCAAATAACATTGCCCATAAGGAAAGTCTACTCAGAAATAAAGCTGATATTAAAAGGGATCTATATTCAAATAAAGAATTGCTATCTATCAACGAAGAAAATAATAGATTGCTTTTTGATGGTAGATACAATAACAAAAAGGATGTAGAAGCACGCATTGAGTATTTTCAAAATTTCCTAAAAAACTATATTTAATTATTGATATAAATTATGAATATACAATCATTGGAAAACTTCAAAAGAGCATTAAATCAAATTAAAGAATATTTAAAACACATTCAATATGTAAATGATTTAACAGCTTATGCCATTATAGACACTGATAATGGACAAATCAAGGAATTACTTAATAGACTAAAAGAGCATGATAGGGGTTTTAGAATAGATAAACGAATATTTGAATATAAAGCTTCTATTATTTCACTTTATGGACTGCTAGAAAAATATGTAGAAATCTGGATTAAAGAATATCTTGATTCCCTCTCTAAAGTAGTACCTGAATATAATCAACTGGATGAAAAGATTAGAACTAATCATTCTGAACTGTCTTTAAAATTGATAAATACTATTACAACCAGCGAAAGGGCTAAATATCAGCATCTTACACAAGAGAAGGTATCAAATAAGTTAAATGAATGTATTGTTAATCCTAGCAACTATCAAATTAACACAGAAGCGTTTGTTCTTTTCTCAGGTAATTTAAAACATAATAAAATTGTAGAAATAATCAATAAGTTAAGTTTAGATTTAAACGATGAATTACTGAAGAATGAAGAACTTAATAATGAGATCGGTTTAACACGAGAAAGAATTTCCACAATAGAAAAAGATATTTTGTACAATAAAATCAATGATTTAGTTGAAAGACGAAACCAAATTGCTCACGGTTCAGAAAAGGTAGAGGATATCAAAAGCATATCTGAATTAGAACCTTATATTCAATTTTTAGAAAAATATTGTCAAGCTATTTTTCAAGCATTATTTGAACAACTTATCAAGCAAGAATCAATACATACTTTTCAAAAAATAGAAAAAGTAATTAAAATATATAATAGTAAAATATTAGCATTTGAGATTAACAATTATACAATAAAAGTCGGAGATATGCTAATAATTGAAACGCAAAAAAATAGATTTTATAAAAAGCCTATTTTGACAATCCAATTACATAAAAAGGATTATCAAGAACTTTCAATTACAGAAAAAACAAATATTGGTATTAGCGTTGAGCCTAAAATAAAAGAGAATCAAACATTTTACATAATCAAAAAATAGTGCGATCGCTCTTAGTTGAGATTGATCCTACAGGAATAATGGCGATCCTCATATTACCTTAGGCTAATTGGCGATCGCGTTGTCTCAGGCACAGTGCGATCGCTGATCTTGTAGGGTGCGTTACTCAACGCGCCTTTTTACTTTTAAACATGATGAATTTGTAATTATCTGATTTTTGGGATGTTCATTAATGCGATCGCTGCTCTTGTCGGTTAAGTGCGATCGCCTTCTTCTTTTTGATTAAACTTGACCGATCGCTTTCACCGCAGCCAGATACCGCTCTTTCACATTTTTGTAGTCCAACTTCTCCGCAATTCCTTCCTGGCCACCGCGTTCAATCATATCGGCATGACGCTGTAGAGTATTTCGGTCTGGTATTCGGTGAGTAAAGGGCGCGATCGCCGCGATCGCCTCTAACAACCGCATCGTCACCGCAACACTCGACTTTCCATACTGCCGAATCTGGTTGAAAGCCGCATCCGTCGCATCCGCAAACGAGATCGGTTCAGCGATGATCCGAAGCTGATTGTGGTCGTCGTAGCGGTAGGGAGAAGGAATTTCTCTTTGGGCTAAATGACAAAGAGCCGCGCTCAGTTGATCGATGCAGCGGATGGCAGTAAACGGATCGTTAATTCCTGGAGAAAGGGCGCGTACTGCAATCTCAACCAGTTGGTCGATGGGAAACTCCACATCTTGCTGCTCTGTGCGCTGTGAACCGAGAATAAAGGCCTCGTTGATCTGTACTGCAAGCTTTTTGTTTACCTTCTCTTCAGGAAAGACCCGTACAAGTTCACTTCCTTTTACCACAAAGCGACCAGGACGCTGCTGAATCCGCAATAACAGATTATTCTCTGTCGCAATCTGCATCAGTTGCTTGTCATTAATCCTTTGAATGTAGCCACTGGCGATAGTCTTAATAGGACAGGCAACTCGATCGAAGTCGGCTGGAATAGCGGCTAGGCTCTCCTCCTCTCGATGCTTTGATGTATTCCGTCCAATTCTTTCAGGAAAGAGCCGATCGATCGCACCATCAAGATCATACCCCACTTGTTTTATGATCTGATCGACCTGAATTGATGAGGCTGAATGATGAATAAAGTAAATCAATACACCAACACTGGCGATCGCCAAGCCAAGGCCGATGGTCACTGCTAGGTGAGGGACAAACTCATCTTTTTCTACCCCATTGATCGTTCGCAGCACCATCAAGCTATACACAAACGTGGAAATGAAAGTTCCCAGTACAATTTGGTTGCCCGTGTCTTGCATAAAGGTCCGCAGCAAGCGCGGCCCAAACTGGGAAGATGCAAGCTGAAGTGCCACGATTGTAATAGAAAAGGCAGTGGTAGCAACAGTCACCATTGAACCCGCGATCGCAGAAAGAATGGCCCGTGAACCACTAGGCCCTAGAGAATAAGCCCAGCCTATGTTTTCGATGAGAGTGGCTTCTTGGCTCTGGTCAATCCCGATGGTAATAAAGGAAAGGGCGATCGCCAGCAACACCATCAGGGTTGGCACAAACCAGAAACTGGAATGTAATGAGTCCCACAGTTTAGCTAACTTAGCGTATTTCATCGATAGTATAGCAACCGCTTTCAGCGGTTAGGGGCTAGGGGCTAGGGAAAGAAGGGGAAGAAGGGAATAGAATAAACTGGGTGTAAATGATGCCAGCTACTACAAGGCGAGTAAACCATTGGCGATCGCTAAAATCAACCAATTCTCATCCTTGTTTCTGGCTCTCCAGAATTGTCTTCGCATTCAAAAGCTCTTGATGTTGCTCTTTACTAAGCGTAGGATATTTGAGATTCAGTTCCTTTAACTGGGTATAAATGATCCCCGCCACAACCAGACGAGTAAACCATTTAGGGGATTGCAAAATATAAATCCTCCAAACGCGCAACTGAAAGTAAGGTATGTGTAGGGGCGCAATGCTTGCGCCCCTACATTGATCGCGCTACTCCGTTGATCTACGAACGAACGTTTTGGAGATTTTATTTTTTGGAG
>NZ_JAMXOT010000387.1 GCF_024220515.1 Oscillatoria sp. HE19RPO | reverse complement strand
GATTTTTCGTGATTAAATTTATGTTGTCCGGAGGGCGCAAGCATTGCGCCCCTACAAGAAATAACGATTTTTCGTGATTAAATTTATGTTGTCCGGAGGGCGCAAGCATTGCGCCCCTACAAGAAATAACGATTTTTCGTCATTAAATTTACCACCTTGACAGGGCTAGGGTTTTAACCCCCGCCGGTTGTTGCTGCACCCAACCCACCCTAACTCGGATGACTTACTCCTGCGCGACACGACGCACTTTACTCACCACAATTTCCATCTCATCCGCTGACAGGGGGATAATCTGATCCAACACAAATTCATAATCGTTCTGGAGTTCCAGTTTCCCCTGTAACTCATCATTCTCCCAAGCCTGTTGACCCCGAATCATCATCATTTTTTCTTCCTCAGAGTCTATGGCAGAGAAGGGAACCCGCCAAGTTTCTGGGGTGCCCATATCCTCGCCCCGAATTTTGGCCCGCCCTCCGAGAACTGACCCCTGATTTTTCTGGCGATCGCGCTCTATTTTGGCAACTTCCGTCAGGGGCAATCCTTGGGAGAGTCCCGCCAATTGCACTTGGCGGGTTTCTGGGTTAAATCCCAGCAATTCATGGTCCCCTCTCCCCCCAGCTTTTAACTCAATTTTGACATTCACAGGCAGCATCACGGGGATGATTCCCTGTTCCTGTTGCTCTGTGGCAGTCACTTCAGCCGTTTGGGAAGGAGAGCTAATGGCACATCCGGCTATTCCCAGGGAGGAAAGCATTAAAATCAGTGACAAGATATGGCAAGTTGGATGTTTCATAACAGATTAGACTGGTTTAGAACTCGATGAGGAGGGTTAAGAACGGTAGCCCTGTCAAGGTGGTAAATTGCATGACGAAAAATCGTTGTTTGTTGTAGGGGCGTATTGCATACGCCCTCTTTAACAGTCAATTGAATCCCTCATCGTTGTGAATTGTAGGGGCGCTTCGAGAAGCGCCCTAGGGCGTATGCAATACGCCCCTACAAATACACCTTGACAGGGCTAGGTTAAGAAGGGCCATAGGGGATGAGGGCCGACTGGCTAAACGGTAAGATGTATCCCCGATAGGGTTTGTTGTCATCTTTGGGAGAAGGTTGATATGAGTGAGTCACCGCGTTTGCCCCCTGAAACTTTTGCACTGGGAAGAATTGCCAGTTTACTGGTGATGTTGGGGGCGGTGCTATACTTCACGGGTTGGACTTATCGCTGGATCTATTTCGGATTTTTCCAACTGGAAGTGACGACGCTCCCTTTACCCCTAGAGTCGTTTTATATTGCTGCCTTTCAAGTGTTTTTCGGCAGCTTCCGAGCAATTCTCCATACTATTATAACCGTCGCCTTGATTGTGGTGGGGGTTTATTGCAGTCTATGGTTACTGGAAGGGCAACCCTCCCAAAGATTCCAAGCGGGAATGCACAAAATCTATCAGCGGACACTGAATTGCCTGAATCGGGGTTTAACCCGGGGTCAATCTCCTAAAACGCTCTGGAAACGAGGGCTGTTGCGGTTGTATGGGGGACTGCTGCAACTGCTGAAATCGTTTTTGGAGTTCCACCTGTTGGAGTATCAATCTCTGCGCTTTTTGCGTTCTTTGTTGGATGAAACAGTGATTATCTGTTGGCTGCTGGCGGGCTGTTTCTGGCTGGCACAATGGCAGGGAGAAGCGGATGCGTGGCGGGATGCGGTGAATGAAACTTCGTCTCTGCCGGTGGTGACGATAGTGGTGCGAGAGGATAGTTTTCCCCTGGGGGTGAACCCGGATAATATTCGCAATCCCCAAGGTATCCGGATTATTGGGGATGCCAGCAGCTACCAGCAACTACTAAGTGCGGCGATTAATAATCCTAGCCAGAATCGCGTCTGGCGGTTGCTGATTGATGTGGATGGAGATTATTATATTTTCCCGGCACTTCCTAGACGAGATGAAACCCGCCGTCCGCTGGTGGTGGTGATTCCTCGCAGTCGTGAGGGCGATCGCTTGATTCAGTTGCGCCCCACTCTCGACACGGATATTCCGAGTGGGGATAACAATTGATAATGGATCTCTTGCAAAATACCGATCTGATCCCCCCAACCCCCCTTAAGAAGGGGGGCTTAAGAGAATTTTGCAATAAGTCTAATGGACAAATGACAACCGATTTTTGTTATAATACATTAATCCTAATTAACAATTACCGGGACTATGGTTCAAACTCCTATTCCCTCTCATATTCTCTACCCGGACTCTGATGGTAAGCCGATGGCAGAAAATACCCTGCAATATCGCTGGATTGTGCGGTTAGTCACTAATCTCAAGCAACTTCTCAAGGACCAAGTTGCCTTTGTTGCGGGGGATTTACTCTGGTATCCGGTTCGGGTAGAACGTCCTCCTGCCCCTTGTCAAGCGCCTGATGCGATGGTAGCATTGGGTCGTCCGGATGGGGACCGAGGTAGTTATAAACAGTGGGAAGAAGACAACATTGCCCCCCAGGTGGTGTTTGAAATTCTCTCCCCCAGTAATACCATGAGTGAAATGTCTGCGAAACAGCAGTTTTATGAACGGTATGGTGTGCTGGAAATGTTTTTTTATGACCCCGAATCTCATGACTTTTGGGGTTTTCATCGGGCGACGGCGCAAGATAGTTTGATGTTAATTACCCCGCTACATTTGCCCTGGGTTTCTCCTTTGCTGAACATTCGTTTTGAAATGTTCGCTGATGGTTTAGCGGTGTATCATCCTGATGGGAAATTGTTCAAGGAACCAGGGGAGTTGTTTGAGGAAAGGGATAAGGCGCAACAAGAACGCGATCGCGCTGCACAAGAACGGGATGAGGCTGCACAAGAACGCGATCGCGCCTTTGCTAAACTTCGGGAACTGGGGATTGACCCTGAAACCCTGTAAAAATTGCAGCCAAAAAGAGGTGGGAAAACATCTGCCCACCCTCTCCCTTCTTTCTTTGAAGAACCGGATTTGTTATAATACATAAATCCTAATTAACAATTACCGGGACTATGGTTCAAACTCCTATTCCCTCTCATATCCTCTACCCGGACTCTGATGGTAAGCCGATGGCGGAAAATACCCTGCAATATCGCTGGATTGTGCGGTTAGTCACTAATCTCAAGCAACTTCTCAAGGACCAAGTTGCTTTTGTTGCGGGGGATTTACTCTGGTATCCGGTGCAGGTAGAACGTCCTCCTGCCCCTTGTCAAGCGCCGGATGCGATGGTAGCATTGGGTCGTCCGGATGGCGATCGAGGTAGTTATAAACAGTGGGAAGAAGACAACATTGCCCCCCAGGTGGTGTTTGAAATTCTCTCCCCCAGTAATACCATCAGCGAAATGACTGCGAAACAAAATTTTTATGCACAGTATGGTGTGCTGGAAATGTTTTTTTATGACCCCCAATCTTATAATTTTTGGGGGTTGCATCGGGCTACGGCGCAAGATAGCTTAATGTTTATCAACCCCGATGATTTACCCTGGACTTCTCCAATATTAAATATTCGCTTTGAACTATCTGCGGATGGGTTAGCGGTGTATCATCCTGATGGGGAATTGTTCAAGGAACCAGGGGAGTTGTTTGAGGAACGGGATAAGGCACAACAAGAACGCGATCGCGCCTTTGCTAAACTTCGGGAACTGGGGATTGACCCAGAAACCCTTTAAACGATGCCTGTCACGGTGCTGTAATCTATTGAATTTCAGCACCAAGACTTAGGAAATCAACGGGGTTGCTGAGGGCAAGCAACCCCCAAATTAGGCTGAAATTATGGCTTCAATAGGAATGGTTATATCAGGAAAGGCTAGAGGAGAAATTTCTCCCTCCTTTAAGGTCATTTTCGACCCATAATCCCGTCCCCTGGGTTGCCGATAGACAATTAATTCGGCTGTTTGGAGATTGACTAGCCAATATTCGGGGATTCCCGCTTCGGCATAGATGTGATATTTTAGGGTGGAATCTTTCTCTAAGCTGGTATTAGCATATTCAATCACCCAGAAGATGTTCTCTGGATAGGGATGGTGGGAGAGATATTCCCGTCCGAGGGGTTGGACAATGGCGAGATCCGGTTCTGGTTCGGATTGGTTGGGGAGGGTAATCGGTTTAGCTTGACTCACTAGGGCGCGGTAAGCGAGTAAATGAGTGAGATATTGACCCGCTTCGGAACTGAAATAGGCGTGAGGTGGATCTTCTCGGGGCATTTCGACGATTTCTCCAGCTAACAATTCCACCGGGCGATCGTCGAGTAACCCGGTTTTAATGATTTGGTGGTAGTCTTCTATGCTCCACTTAATTGTTGACAGTACCATCTTGACACCTCTATCAACCGTCTCTCTAGTTTATCATGAATGGTGGTAGTTTGCTGGATTAAGGGTTTTCTGAAGTTGTTGCCGAGGGTTAGAAACCGGGTTTGGTGCATCACTTTTGCTTCATCACCGAGATTTAGGTAAGAAACCCGGTTTCTGAAGTTGTTGCCGAGGGTTAGAAACCGGGTTTGGTGCATCACTTTTGCTTCATCACCGAGATTTAGGTAAGAAACCCGGTTTCTGGATTGTTGCCGAGGGTTAGAAACCGGGTTTGGTGCATCACTTTTGTCTGATTTCCGAGATTTAGTCAAGAAACCCGGTTTCTGAATTGAGGTTAACTGGAACTGCTGGATATCAGTTTGGATGGGGTGGTGCGCCAGAGTAATTCTAGTTTGTTGCCGGGAATGGTTAGATATAAAACATCTCCTACGTCTAGACAGGTTTCTAATAACTCCCATCCATGAAGGGTTCCCGCTTGAGTTTGAATATATAACGGGACAAAATCCGCTTTTATGGCTGATTCTTTGACGGTTTGATGATAGAATGGATGGGCGGGGGTGATTAAGGTGGCGATCGCCACCCAGAGACTTCCGGCAGTCATGCCATTGCCTAAAATTCGTCCTCCGATCGCCGCTGCTGCAAAGGCTGGTGCTGCCATTTCGGTGGGATTGAGCACGCGCTCAAAGTCGAACACTTGTTGTACCATTAAGGCAAAGCGCGGGTCCTCACTTCGGACGACAACGGGCAGTTGCGGGACGACGCCTTTTGCAGTTAAGGCAATTTCTAAGTTGTTCATGTCATTGCTGGTAACCGCTAACACGGCTTCGGCTTTTTCAATATTAGCCGCTTTTAAACTAGCGGGGAGTGTGGCATCTGCCTGGATGATGGGAATTTTTAACCCTTGTGCGGTACTCAGAAAGCGGCAGTTGGGGTCGCGATCGATGACGACGACATCATATCCATTGCTATGCAGTTGCTCGATCGCCTTAATCCCGATGTCCCCCAATCCACACACGATATAATGATGGCGCTGGGGGATTTGCGGGGTATCCCACAGTTGTCTAAATCGGCTGCCTAGGATAAAATCATTGAGCAGCGCATAGCAAATCCCGACTGCACCGGCCCCAACGAGCATCATCAGGGCGGTAAACAGTTTCAGGGGAACGGGAGACTGTTCCGCGACGCCTTCATTGCCTCCCGCGCCGGTTATCATGCCGACGGAGAAATAAAGTGAATCAACAAAAGAGGTGTCTGTATTAACAAAGGTATAAGTAAAAGTTGCGGTTAAAATTGTTAGTAATAGGGCTAATAGGGCGAGGGTGGTGGCTTGATTTTGCTGTTGAAATCGTCGCCAATTGCCGAGAGATTCTTGGAATTTCCGCCTCCAGGAACGCCGGTTGTGGCGCTTACTCAGTTGGGTAGCGACAATCAGGCGATCGCCCACTTCCAAGGTTTTTCCAGCCAGAACCGCCGAAACTAGGTCGATATGAGGATGCTGGGGTAAATAGTATATCAGCATCCGGCGCTGATCTTCCCATAACTCGGCTAACTTGCGCCCATTCCAGGGATGACGCTCATCGATATATTCTTCATGAATCGGCCAAGTTTCATTAAACAGAGTGAGTTGTCCGATCGCCCGACTCCCCATTGCCGCAAAGGCAAAAATCGGGGCCGCCAAGGTGGAGACGCTCATACTGGTATGCTGGGGTAAAGTGCGGTCCAATCGATCGCCTAAACTGCCATTAAACAGCCGCGTAATAATCCGAATATGGGGATTGAGCAATCGAGCTTGCATCAGAATCGCTAAATTGAGCGCATCATCATCCGAGGCGATCGCGATCGCATCGGCATCTCGAATTCCAGCCGCGAGTAACGTGGCAGCAGACTGGGGATCTCCCACAATGATCCCTGTATCTTCTCCCGGAATTGGGCGCTCTCCTACGCCCACAACCGAGGCCCCCTGTTGTCTTAACAAGCCAAAAATTTGATACCCCGTGCTACCCAGACAGCAAACGATGATTCGCGGTTTCATGATGACCCCAGCCTACGATCAGGATTCAGAAAGAATACAGCCAAATTAGCATCAATGTCACGGACGGTAATATTTTCAGTCCCTCGGGATCTAAAAAATGTAGCGCAGGACACCGCCTCTGGTTTTTGCTTCAAAAAACTATCCCACGGATAGATCTTAGCGGCGACCCCTCCCGGAAAGTCTGAGCAATTCGACTCGGGAAAAATGCTCTGGGGTAACAACCGGATGAATCTATTGAACAGGCGATCGCCTTCTCTGGGATGGGCGATCGTCTCGTTCCTGTATAGCGACCCAAATGGTTACCATCATACAAACCAGGAGTGAGAGCATCTTGCTCCTTACTGCAACAAGATGTTCCCACTCCCTTTAAATTTTGTCTAATTGATTTAGACTTGCTATATATATTATCTGGTTTTTAAAAGCTAGACCCGTCAAGGTGTATTTGTAGGGGCGTATTGCATAAATTCTCTCATGTATGCAATACGCCCCTACAAGAAGCAAGGATGAGGCGGGATTCCATTGACGGATAAAGAGGAAGTATGCAATACGCCCCTACAAGAAACAAGGATGAGGCGGGATTCCATTAACGGATAAAGAGGAAGTATGCAATACGCCCCTACAAGAAACAAGGATGAGGCGGAATTTAATGTACCACCTTGACAGGGCTAGTTTTTAAAAGCCAGTTTTTTCTTCAGCCTGGATCAAGGTCTTGATCTGTATAGCCACGTCCTTGAATTTCTCCAGAGATTGAGACAGAAGAGAACTGGACTCCATCTTACTTCGCCACAGTTGCCGATAACCATTGCAGTGCACCGGGTGTTTTGTGCCATGCCAATAGCGCTGTAGCTGCATAAGAAACCGCCTCACTTTCATCCCCCCACCCGATTAAACTTGGCAGTTGTTTCGGCATCTTTTTCTTTTCCAAAAGATAATCGGGAACATATTTATTGCTCTCTAAGGCTTGTTGTAACTCCTGATTCGTTTGTTCCGTTGCGCCATCCTTTTGAAACAACCATAAGGCGCGCGAATAGCTCCAGGAAGCCGAAGCTTCATCTTCATATTGTTGAAACAGATTGGCGACTGCCTCCGAGTCACCTTCTTCCAAGAGGCAAGGGAGCAACATATAGCGGACGCCTTGATTATCATTGGGGTTAAGGCGTAACATCTCCTGGTAATGGGCGATCGCCTCTGCGGTTTCCCCCAACTGCAAACAACATTCCGCCAAACCCTGGCGCGCCCGCATATAGGGACGAGTCTCGGTCATTCCCCAAAAATATCCAGCCTGTTCTTCAAAAAATTCTGGACCTAAAGCTCGTTCCCCCGCCTGTACCCCTTGCGCATAAAACGCTTTGGCTTCCTTGAGGGTTTTAGCAGACTCTTGGGCTAATAGCACATAAGCATCCGCACAATCTGCACAAATCTTTAACGCCCGCTTTGCTAATTGTACCCGCTTCTTGCCCGGAACAGACCAAGCCTCATACATGATATCTTGTGCCTTTTCCAGGGGGGTTTCCTCCTGGTTCAGCGTGAGGGGTTGTCCAGAAGTGAGGGCTTCCTGGAGAAAAGCGTTCGCTTCTTCGATGGACTCAAACTCATTTTCCTCCAAGAGTTTCTGAATCTGCCGCATCATCTTTTCCATCTCCTGGAGACTGCCAACCTTGGGTCCTTTGAATCCTTGGATTGCTGGAGGTTCGGTACTTTTGGTGCTTTTGGTGCTTTTAGTGCTTTTAGTGCTTTTGGCAGCACTGGGGGTGGTTTTCTCTGTGGTTTTTTTGGTTTTTCTGGGCTTTTTTTCAGTCATGGTCGGTCTCCGGGGGTTCATTTACTACAATTTATATTAGCAGGAGTGGAAAACTGTGCGATCGCCACCCCTCTCCCTGCGGTTTCCCAGGGGTTGACTCCAGCCAACACAAGCTACACTTAAAAGAATCAGACCTGAACATCCGGACATGGATTTCTTCCCCTTTCTTTGGGACTTCCCTCCCTCATTCTGGTCCAGGACTGATGCACCCGATGGACCATTTAGGAGTTTGTACCGGGCTTAAACCTGGGCCTGAGTTGCACCTCCCCCCGAAGATTCCCTGGCCGGAATGATGGGATTTATAACTGTTTTACGGAATCAAACTTGAGAATAAATTAGAGGAAAATAATGGCTAATCAACAATTGCGAAGAACTGAAAATGTTGGCGGTGATTTCTATGTGGATACAACCTGCATTGATTGCGATACTTGCCGATGGATGGCTCCCGATATCTTTCATCGTGACAATGACCAATCGGCAGTATATCAGCAACCCCAAACGGAAGCCGAACGCTTGGAAGCTTTACAGGCCCTTTTAGCCTGTCCTACGGCTTCGATTGGGACTGTCGATAAACCCAAAGACATCAAAAAAGCCCAAGAGAGTTTTCCCCTGTTAATTGACCGCAATATTTATCATTGTGGGTATCATGCGGAGAGTTCTTTTGGAGCGGCGAGTTATTTAATTCAGCGACCAGAGGGGAATATTTTGGTTGATTCTCCTCGATTTTCTCCGCCTTTAGTTAAGCGGTTGGAATCAATGGGAGGGATTCGGTATCTTTATTTGACCCATCAGGATGATGTAGCAGATCATCAGAAATTTGCTGAACATTTCGGCTGCGATCGCATCTTGCATCAAGATGAAATCAATCCCCGGACTCGGGATGTGGAAATTCAGCTAACCGGCTATGAGCCAATTGAACTCGAATCGGATATGTTAATTATTCCCCTTCCCGGACATACGAAAGGCCATACGGTTTTGCTTTATCAAAACAAATTTCTATTTACGGGAGATTGTTTAGCTTGGTCCCATTTGCAGAATCAATTGATTGGCTTTCGCCGTGCCTGTTGGTATTCTTGGCCGGAATTAATTAAATCCCTGCACAAGTTAAAAGACTACTCCTTTGAGTGGGTTTTGCCCGGGCATCGTCGCCGCTATCATGCAGAAAATGCCCAGCAAATGCAACAGGAACTCCAACGTTGTTTAACTTGGATGGAAACCCAATGATAAGCGGGCCATTTCAATAAAAACCCACCCCCTCAAGGGTGGGGCTATACGGACGAACGGACGCTTACGCTGGCGCGCAGGCTACGCCAAACGCAGGCTAAAACCGAAAACCGAGTTTCACCAACCGGATTTGGTATTATCACCTGGACAGGCGCTTCTCGAAGCGCGGCTACATGATATTAGGGTTTGGGTGATTGCATTTATTATTTGGACAGGCGCTTCTCGAAGCGCGGCTACATGATATTAGGGTTTGGGGTGATTGCATTTATTATTTGGACAGGCGCTTCTCGAAGCGCGGCTACATGATATTAGGGTTTGGGGTGATTGC
>NZ_JAMXOT010000386.1 GCF_024220515.1 Oscillatoria sp. HE19RPO | reverse complement strand
GGCTCTTTACCCATGCGTTCCGCTTGAATCGCTTTAATTGCGGCTACAACTTTTGGGTTTATTTGCTGTAGCTGTTCTTCTTTTAACTCATTAACTGCAAGTTTAGTAACAGGTTGAGTTCCCTGATAAACGTTCATTTATTTTCCTCAAACGATTTCATGGATTTTGGTATGATATTTCCTATAATCCTTGAAAACCAGAGTTTTGTCTAGGCAAAAAATGTTCAATTTTGTTATTATTTATTCAGGGATTCCAATTTTTTTGTCTAATTTTGTGCAAAACTGTACAAAAATGTTTGCAAATGTGATCTATAATACACAAAATGCTCGATCTACCTTACCCAATGAATCTTAAAGAAATGTTAAAACTCGCTGATGAGATAGTATTTGCCAAAACGGGTCAGCACCTTGACGATTTACAAGAGGCGGTACTGCGAGGAACTTTACAACGCGAAACCTATAAGCAAATAGCTAAGAGTTTTGACTGTTCGGAAAGCAGTGTGAGGAAAGTGGGTGCGGAATTATGGGAAATACTTTCAGCCGAGTTAGGGGAAGAGGTCAGTAAATCGAATGTTTGTTCAGTAATTCACCGATTCAAAGGTTATAATAATGTTTCAAATTTTGCACAAAACAAGATAGCGATCGCTAATTTTAACATCTGTGGAGAAGCTACACAACAACCCGATCTACCCAATTCACATCGACCTAATGAAGAAACTGTTAACAAAAAACAACCTGAAACTCTACATCACGATTTAAGCGAGATGCCGGAGTTGGGTGTTTTCTACTCACGCACTCGCGAACTCGACACTCTTACTACATGGATGATACAACAACGCTGTCGCCTCATAGCCCTCACGGGTATCTGCGGCATCGGCAAAACATCTCTAGCAGTACAACTCGTAGAGCAGATAAAAGATGATTTTGAGTATGTAATTTGGCGCACTATAGACGCATCGCACAGCCTCGAAGAGTTTCAGCACGAACTCATTCAGTTTTTCTTGCAGTCAGAAAAGCTGGATTCTTCTGCAACTAATCGCAAACACTTACCTCTGATTAAATATTTACAAAAATATCGCTGTTTAATTATCTTAGATGACGTTCACCACCTTTTCTGTAGTGGCGAATTGGCAGGAAAGTATAAGCCTGAACATGAAGAATATCGCTCGTTCTTGAAACAGATAGAAAAATTATCTCATCAAAGTTGCTTTCTGCTAATCGGTTGGGAGCAACCTAGGGAATTGACTCAAATTACCTGTGAAAATAGCCCGATTCAAACTTTACAACTCATGGGCTTAGATGTTGAATCTACTGTTCAAATTTTCAAAGATGATGGACTCAGAGAGATTGACCATTACTCAATGCTTATTCAGGGTTATCAAGGCAATCCTTTCTGGTTGAAAAGCGTGGCGAATATCATTCAAGACTTGGGAATAAGTATCCCTGATTTACTGCAAAATGATACTTTATTTTTGGCCGAAGATTTGAAAGATGTTTTAGAGCAACAATTAAGTCGCTTATCGGCACAAGAAAACGTAGTGATGTCTTTATTGGCAAAAGAAATAGAGCCAATTAACCTGGTAAATTTAGCAGAAAATAGTGAAGTGATGTTGTCAAATTTATTTAATGTTATCCAGTCTTTATTGCGCCGTTGCTTGATACAGCAGGAAGGTAGTTTTTATTTTTTACAACCCGTATTGAGAGAATATATCAGAACCAAATTATAAGATCTGGGTAATCAGACAAAAGTTATGGCTTTGGTCCCGGTTTCTCCTGTGAGAATAGAGGAGAAACCGCCGAGTGGATCCGGAAGCGGGAATCGCACCTCAAGCAAAGAAACTGGGTTTCTTCGCAAATATCTGATGATTCAGGCAAAAGTTATGGCTAGAGGGGTGCTTCTTGGGGGCGAGGGAGATCAGGGTTTAGACGGTGAGGAGAGCTTGTTTCGGGGGGTTAAATCTCTGATAAAATGGGGGATCAATTAGGAAGTCTATCTAGTGGGAGCGATCGCGCTTGTGGGGATTCCAGCCCATCGGTACTTAGGCAGCCCGGCGATCGCACCGCCTA